>JAZLBY010000044.1:0-7402 GCA_045613965.1 Candidatus Scatovivens sp. | reverse complement strand
TTAGCTTTTATTCCTTCACTAGATTTAGCCCAATTATCCATCCCAGCAGAAGCAGCTTTGAATTCTGCATTTGCTAGCTTAATATTTTTATTAGCTTCTGTTATACCTTTTTTTAAGTCGGATATATCGACTTTAAAACGTGTTGTAATATCTTCACCTTTAGGCAATTTTCTCACCTCCTAAGTTACAGGTACATAGCACCTTGTTTTTCCATTAACTTTTTTAACTTGTGGTGAATTTTCTTTTTTCTCATTTGCTTTATTAAGCCTTCTGACTAATAAAAAAACTTCATGAAATTTTTGTTTTCTAATATCAAAAGGATTTAAATTTGGAAATCTTTCACACAAGTTAATTTGTAAATCGAAAAAAATCTCATAAAGGGAAGCATTTTTATTGCTTCCCTCTTTTAGTTTTTTTCATTTATTCCTTTACCTAATTCAGCAATACTTGATTTAACAATAATTAATAATACTTTAGTAATATCTTTCACTTTAGTATTTTTTAATTCTTCGTCAGTGATTCCTTCAAAAACATCTTTTAAAAGTGTTTTAATAGTTCCCATTCCTTTTGGAACAGCTTTTCCGATAAGCATTATTAATTCTTGATCAGAACCAGTTTTTAAATTATCAACATCAATTAATTCTAAAAAATCTTCAACTGTTCCAAACATTAAATCATAAGTATCGCATACATAAGTTTTTTCTATTTCTCTTTTTTTATAAATGTTTAATTTTAATTCCATAATAATTATCCTTTCATTAAAAATTTTTGGAGTAATCAATAGTCGAAAGGTAAACTATCGAAACGTATATATCCGCTGTCCTCCAAGATTAATAAATTAATAACTTAAATTATCCAGCTGCTTGTAAATCATCTGGAGTTGTAACTGTGTCAAAGAATGTTGTTAAATCAGCTTTTCCATCATTATCAACACTTAAATATTTACAGTTACTATTTCCAGCTTTAGCATATTTAGCAGCTGTATGAATTGATGTGAAAGTATATTCCATGTTTGTTCCTTCAGCACCATCATCTTTAGTGTTGTGAGTTTTATTTCCACCAGTAAATTTACCTTTGTAAATCCAGTTGTATTCTTCATCACCACCGATTTTGTCAGCTATAAATCCTAAAGCAAAATATTTTTTATCTTTCTTTGTTCCAATTAAAGCTCCAGTTGCTTCATCGTAAGTTGTTCCCTCTATTAAAGCTCTTGTCTTTTTAGCTGGAATTGAAACAACTAATGTATAAGTATCTTCACCCTCTGAATCAACAACTATTGCTGCCATATCATCATAGTAATGAGATTCACTTGATTCATTAACTTCACCAGAAACACTTTGAACACCAGCTAATTTTTCAACTTTTCCATAAGTAGCTTTAACTGATCCATCTTCTTGAACTTCTTCAGTTAATTCTGCAAGTACTAAATTTCTAATACCTCTGTACTCTTCAAATTTCATTTTCAATATCCTCCTTTATTCTATTATTTGAACGTTTATCCCACGTCCAGTATGTGTAATTTCATCACTAGCTACATCGTAACCTTTTCCACTTACGATAAAACCAGCTTTTATTAATTTTTCTTTAGCTTCTAATAACAAGCTATTTGTTAATTCATGTTTATTTGAATATACATTCAAATCAAAATCCCAAACACAATTATTTGGTTTATCATCATAATGAGTATCATCTGAATTGTTATTCCAGAATGTAAAAAATGTATCTGGATATTGCTCATTTTCATTAAGTGAACCTTGTCGTTTTATTGGATAGCCAAGAGGCTCCAATGTTTTTATTAATAAATCTATCATTTTTAACCTCCCAACTTTCTTAACTCATCAAAAAACATTTCTTCTTGTTTTTCTTTAACTTCATTTTGAGTTTTTTTACTCCAAAAAGCATTATACATAGCTTGGTCTTTTTTCATTCGTGGTGTTCCATACATTAAAAATATAGAAGCTAATCCACCGTTTGAAATACTAAATCCAGTTTCAACACTTGCTAAAGTTCCAGACCATTCTACTTTTGCTTCACGTTTCAAACTTCTTTCAGTTGCTCCAGTTTCCTTATGTGGACTAATAGCAGCTTCAGCTTTATTAGTAATTATTTTATGAGTTTCTTTAAGTGCTCTTTCAGTAGTTCCTTTAATATCACCTTCGACTTTTTTTAAACGCTCTAAAACTTCATCAAACCCATCAAATTCAATTCTCGTTTTATTAGCCATACTTACGCACCGCCTTTAACTCTACGAACCTTGAATTTTAAAAATTGATGTCTTTGATTGATATCTTCTGGATCACCTAAAATATCATAAATTTCACCAGTTTCAAGTGCGATTCTGCAATCAGCTTTTATATCTGGTCTGTACCAAGTTTCAACGTTTGCTGTTTTTTCTATCGAATAAACACCATTTGATTCAATTTCAGTTCCACCAAAACTTTTGAAACTTCCAAAAAATAAACTATCTTTATTCTTTAAAGCTTCTTCAATAGTTGGATATTCATTTCTCGTAAAACCAGAAACTGTTTTAGGAGTAGGAGTTAAAAGTATTAATGGAATTGGATTTTCAATTTGTAATCTATAATTACTCATCGCTTTCACCATCCTCAAAAGCTAATTGTGTAACTCTTTGATAAAAATATGGAGATAAACTTGTTCCACCAGAACCGTAATTCCAAAGATCAGCAACTCCACGAGTTATAACACCAATTGCTTTATTTGAATTTACAACTTTTTCAGAAACTCCACCGTCAATCATAAATAATTTCACTTCATCTATATATCCTTGAATTGTGTCATTTTGATATGTTCCAGTGATTCCTAAATTAGCTTTTACTTTTTCTAACATATCAAATCACCCCTTTATTAATAGTTTTTACAAACTAATTTACGAGGATCATTGATTAATTCTTCATATCTTTCTTCTGAAAGATTTTCTAATACATCACCAATTTTATAATGTTTTGTATTATCATATTTATCAGTAAACGCAATTTCAACTTTTAAAGTACGTGGTTCAGATTTAGGAGCTTCAACTTTTATCTCTTCTTTTTTCTTAGCCATTTTTACACCTCCATAAATTTATTTTAGTAGAGGGAGATAAACTCCCTCTTATATTATCCTTGAACTTTTTTCTTTAATAAGAAGATGTATTTACCATCTAATACTTTACCGTCATTTATTACTAAAGCTTTTTTAACGTATTGATTTAATTCTTCGTCAAAATATTCTCTAACAACAAATTCCATGTTTGTATTGATTCCATAAGCTTCTTCTGGAACCCAGTACATTCCGAAGAATTCTCCGTTTGCAGCATCATTGAAGCTTTTCAAAATATCTTCTTCAACTAGGCAAACATCTTTTCCTTTAAATTTGCAAATTTCAGAACCATCAACTGGATTAAATGTTTCAGTAGCAACTGGTCTATTATTATCATCTGCTAATGTTTTGATATTTGCTTCATAAGTATTTGCTGTCATAGCAAATTCTGGTTTTAAACCTCTCATTGAAAGTGGAATTATAGCAAATAATTTTTCTTGCCATTTTTTCCAATCTTTCATTTCTTCAGCTGTAAATTCAATTATATTTTTAGTTGGGATTCTTGAAGTTTCACCTTTAGCAGCTTCTGTTAATATACCTTCGCATTGGTCAGCTGCATCAGTACCAACCATGATTTCTTTATCCATTGCAGCAACATAAGCTTTAACAATTACTTTTACAAATTCTTTTTCGAAAGCTTCAACTGATAAAACAGTTTGTAATAAGCTTCTAGCAATTCTGATTTCACCGATTTTGTAAGCAAATGTTACATCTCCAGTGATTCCACCAGCGTTTTGTCTATCAGATTTAGCATTTTCTTTAATACGAGTAAATGTTGCAGAGAAAGAACCAATTGGGAATTTTACTCCACCTTTAACATTTAATTTTCTAACTCTTGAATATAATTGGCCATAAACTTTTTCAACTTCTGTCATAACAGCTTGAATAACTGTTGTTGGAATCATTACTCCAAGATTTGCAGCTGTTCCAGTAGCATCTGCTCTTTTTTCATATTGAAGAACATCACTTACTTCTCCTCTTTGAAAATAGTTCATGAATGCTGTTCTATATTCCATTGTTGCTCTTGAATCAACTTCTTCGCTTCTAGCTTCTCCTTGATTTTGTGTAGCTGTTCCAACTACATTTAAAGCAGCACTTGGATTGAATCCTCTTTCTTCTGTTTCTTCAGCTGCTAATTGAGCTTCTATCATTCTAACTTCTTCTTGTACTTCAGCGATTTCAGCTGATAAACTTCTTACTTCTTCAAGACTTTCTGATGCTTGATTTCTTTTTTGTAATTCTGCTAATTTAGCTTTTCTAGCTTCTAATAATTTTTTTAACATTTTACATTCCTCCTAATTTGAATAAATTTTCATTTTTTAATTTATATATTTCTAAAAGTTCTTTTGACTTCTTATCAGTTTCCTCTGACAATGCTTTTCTAGCTTCCGCTAGAGGTGAATATTCAGTTTCCTCTGAACTATTTCTAGCATCTATTGAAGTTTGAGGATATGCTGGAAAATTCACAACACTTACCTCATGAACTATTGAAATCTCTTTAATAACTCTGATTGGGCAATCAGAATCAATATTTAACCACTCTTGTGATTTAATTCTAAACATGAAGCTCATACCATCCATATCTCCACGTTTAATCGCAGAATATAAAGCACTTGCTTCTTGATTATTTTCTGTGTCTAAATTAGCTTTAATGTGAAGTCCTTCACTATCAATACTAAATGACATTGTTCCTCTTCCGTTTTTTGTTCTAGCCAATGCTATTTTATTAATATCATGATTTACGAATAATCTGATATCTTTTAAATCAGCATTATCTAAAGCATGTGGGTCAATTCTTTCAATATACTCACCAGCCCAATCTTGCATTTTAGTATCTTGATTGAAAACTATCGGAGTTCCCTCAATTATTGAACCTTCTTCTTCATCAACAGCTCTGAAACTAGCAACATATTGTCTTGTTACTAATTCATTTTGACTATTCTTCCTCTTCTTTGTTTTTGGCATCTTCTTCACCCTCCTTTTTTATATTTTAACCCATTCTTAATCTGTTGTTTTTGTGTATTCCAAAAACGCATAAGTCTGTTTAAATGCTGTTCTATCAGAACGGGCTCTTATTGATATTAAACCAGTTGTTTTTGTGTAATACATCATAATTTGACTTTCTATACCTACGGCATGAATATATGGTAAAGTTGCAAAATCTGTACTTGTCGGATTATACATTATTCCAGATATACTAATTAAAAAATCCATATCTGAAATGTTCGATTGTATAGTCTTAATTTCATTATTTGGCATTGCTCCACAATCTACTACCTTTCTGTATAAAGGCTTTCCATCTATCCACGTGCCTATTACTGTTTCTTCTGTTGAATATACTTCTGATGAAGTTCCACCACTTCCACCACCAGTTGCACTAATAACACCGTTTTCTATTGTTATATTATTTCCTGCTGTCAACTTATCCTGTTTTTCTTCTAAATTTTGTCTTATTTCAGTATCATCATAATTTTTTAATGTACCCAACCTTTGAATTTCACTATCTAATATTAATGATTTACCTTCTACTTTATCTACTTTAGTTTTTTGTAAATTTTCTATACTTGCATTTACATCTGTTAAATCTACTTCTACAATTTTAGTTCCAAAATCTTCCCATTTATTATTAATCCATGCATGTTCACTAAAAATATTGTTTGTTTCAGATTGTTGTTTAGGTACAAAATAAACACGATTAGGCAATCCTGTTTCAGGTAATTCATCAACTATTTTTACAAAATCAAAATTTGCTATTTCTGTATCAGTATATTCTTTAGCTACTTCTAAATTAGAGTTAATTAATTCTCTTAATTCAGTATCGTTATAATTTGTAACATCTTTTAATCTTATAATTTCTGCATCAGATATTAATGATTTACCTACTACTTTATCTACTTTAGTTCCAATTAACTCTATTAATTCGGTATCATCATATGATGCTCCACCACCTTCACCACCAGTTCCATTACGTATTTTTATAATAAATTTTTCTCCGTTATCTAAAGTGATTTCAACAATATTAATTCCACCATTGTTTGTACTAGTTACTGTTTGTTCTATTGATGCTATACCAACACCTTGTATATTTACTGTTTTTGGATTAGTTAATCCTTTATCATTAGTCCAACTTATGTTGCCTTCATTATCTACATTAGGAATAAAAGTTGCTCCATCTTCTCCATCAAATTCTCCATTATCTAGTTTAGTTTCAACATCTTCTATAACTTTTTGAGCTTCTGTAATAAAATCGGGATTACTTTTTTCTACTTCATCACTTGCATTTATACTTTCTATAACAGAATATTTTTTTGATTCTGATTTCCAGCAAACACCATTTTCATCTCTAAGAACAACCTCAAGTTTCAACATTCCAGCTTGATCAAGTAAATTTCCACTAATTGAATATTCTCCAACTCCATTAAATATTTCAATTTTAGGAGTTACAAATTTTGTTCCGTCTGGTTTTTCAAATTCTAAAAATAACCATTTATCTTGTAAATCTTTCGGTAATATTACTTGTATTATTTCAGCTTCATTTTCTCCTCTTCTTCCTATACTATAAGCATCAGATTTTAATAAATGATTGTCAGTAATTTTAATTATTATCATCATCATCACCGCCTTCATCATCTATTTTTTTCTTATCATCAGTTTTATTATTTTCAGCGTTTGTTTTATTACTTGACATCGCAAGTTCTCCAGCAAGCTCTGGTAGTGGTCGCATACCAAATGCAACACGAGCTTCATTTTTATAACAACTTGCACTATCAATTAATAAATTAAATAATTCTATTTTTTGAGTTGTATCCATAAATATTAATTCGTGAGGATAAAACTTTATTTCATTCCCAAAACCACGTTCTCTATCTGTAAATAATGTTTTTGTAAATGCTTGAGATACATTTATAATTAATGGTTCAAGTGTTTTTTGATAAAAAGCTTCATATTGTTCTTTTGTGAAATCTCCAGTTAATATTGGAAGTGACACACCAAAATTTCTCAAAATCTTTTCGTCTATAAATTTCAAAGTTTTATCATCTACTAATTGAATCTTGTTTTGAAGAGGGATAAATTCACCTTTCATATCTAAAGGTAAAAATCCACTTTCATTATTTTTTAAGCGTTTTTCCAGCTCTTCAATTGCTTTATCCATCTTTTCGCCATCTAAAAGTGTATTATGTTTAATTACACCATTAATGCTAAAACTAGATTTTAAAGCTTTCGCAACACCTTCAAGCAATGTATTATTCAATTCTAAAGTTTTTAATAATGCTTTATTATCTGGTTGTCCAGAATGGTCACC
>JAZLBY010000043.1:0-16993 GCA_045613965.1 Candidatus Scatovivens sp. | reverse complement strand
AACTTGGCAAGACTTTCCTGTGAAACAGGGTAATCCTGCTTAGCCTTCTCAAACATCGCCTGAAGATGTTCAAATCGTATATTCATCGCAGGTGTATCCGTTGCTTCAAATCTTGCTGCTTTTGCATCAAGGTCAATAGGTATCGCTCTATCGTAAACCTTATCTGCAACCGCAAATGTAGAATCGTCGTTGTTGATTGTTCCTATGTACCAAGTATTTGCTGGTATTTTAATTTTACCATTCATTAATTTTTTAGGATCGTTTTCCCATCCACTTGATACAACTTCAATAACCCACTCATCTCTATTAGGCATCTCAAGGATAGGTAACATTTCAGCAAAGTAATACTCAACACGCGCCAAGTTCATCTCGTCTAGGATTACTGTATACATATCATCAGTATAACCAGCTGCATATAATGCCTCTAAAAGTTGTGTTTCGTTGAACTTTTTAGTGAACTCGTTGAAGTACCCAAAAAGCTCTGTTCTATCTCTCCAAGACGGTTGAACAGAAACGATTGTAGAGTCATGTTTTAAAAATTTTCCCCAAGCGTAAGCCAAAGATGTTTTACCTGTACCAGAGATACCTTGTAGGATAACAAGTCTTGTTGAAGAAAGACCAGCTATAAATATACGTATCATTGGTAATGTATAGTATAAGTGTAATCTTGAAGCAGCAAACTGTCTAAATGTTTGGCATAATTCTTCAAGTGTAAAATCATTGTTATAATTTTGAATTTTATATTTTGCAAATTTTCTATCTATCATAGTTAATCTTGGGAATCTTATTCCGTCATCATCTTCAAGAGCTTGTTCTTCTCCTCCAGATTTACCATCTCCACCTTTTCCTGGAATTGGAACCTCTGCCGATTCATCAGGTTTCAATCCAAGTTGAGATACTTTCATTGCAAGAATCTCTTCTCTTTCTTTAGCCATAGTTGCAACTCTTTTATTTAATTCTGCAACTTCTTGTAGCATGCTTTCTTGTTCTACAATAGTTTTTCTAAATCTAATATATTTTCTTACTATTAATAATACAAGCGCTATTGTTAATAATAAAATTGCAGCAACTGCAATAACAGCTATTGCAACAAGAACCCATTCTTGTACTGAAAAATCATTCTTATATTCTTTTATTAAATGAATATATCCTGGAATATCGAATAATTGTTTAATTCCCTCAATTAAACCAAATAAAATTGTTTTTAATCCTGTAAAAAATTCACCTAAAAATTCATATAAGAATCTTACGTATGTGTCCATATTTTACCCCTTTTCTTTAGATTTCTATAACTTTTTTCTTTTTGTATTTTCCTTTATTCACATCATCTGGATCAACAATGATACAATCAAATATATCTAATATCTTTATTTCATCATGTGTAAATACTGGCATATTATTATTAGTTTTTAATGCAAAACCAAATCCTCTTTTTATTAATTTAAATATCTCAGACTTATTTTCTTTAAAATCTTCAAATCCAACTTCAAATATAATCTTATCTTGAGCAGCTTGGTTTTCTAACATTTTTAATATTTGTTCTAATTTCTTTTTCTTACTTAATAGATCAACAGAAAAATCAACTATATAATATTTATCAAAAACACCATTTAAAATATCAATTAATGTATTATTCAATACCATTGGATATTCGACAAATAGTTTATCTTCTCCAATTATATCTGTATCAAAAACTTCATCAATTGCTTCTTGACTAAATATTTTTGGAAATTCAAAATTATAAATTAATTTAACTCTGTAAAACTCTTTATTACTTGAAGAAACTTTTCTTATATCTAAATCAAAATCTTCTGAGTAATATAAGTCAAGTTGTGATTGAACTTCCATTGTATCTTCTTCAACCACTTTAGCAAAACCTTGTATAAAATCAGCTGTTTCGGCTGACTTTATATTAAGCCTTGTAGCTCTCATGTCAGCAATTTTATTAATTACATGATCTGCTTCCATATTATTTCTTACAAAATCAAAATAGAAAAAATATTGAAATAGATCAGTTGTATAATCTATAATTTCTTTTTTACTAGGTTCCTCTTTTATAAGTTCTTTTGCTCTTCTTTTAATCGCATCAAAAATTCTTCTATAAAATACCCTAATAGACTCATCAACTTCAAAATTATAATATCTAGCATCAATATATCTTTGAATTAACTCTTCAGCAATTACTCTATCATACTTACTTTTTAATATTAAATTACAATATTTCTTAAAACGTTTTTGCGTTTTAACAATATGTTTTTCAATAATATTATTCATTTGTTACTCCTTATTTTTTCATAAGAATAATTAATTATTTAAGCGGATTTAAATCTACAGGAACAACTATCGGTGTAGGATTCCCCTCTGCTGGATATGTATAATCTGCAGCTATATCCTTTTTATAAAATTTAATAATCCTCGACTCTTCGGCATCAACATGAAATTGAATAGAATTCACATAATTTTTGCCATCAGCACCTATTTCAGTAGTAGTTAAATTACTAGCAAGTGCATCTAAATATACACCTGACGTAGTATCTAATAAAACTACATCAGGATCAAAATTTATCCTCGTCTCCATGGAAAAACATTTGGCTTTATTTTCATCAGACAAAGCTAAATATTCCTCTATAGGAATTTTAGAGTCCAAAGTATATCCACCAAACGCTTCTCTTGGTATATAATAATTTCTTGTATTTGTTACTGAAAGTTGAAAATATGGGTCATTTGGTTTATCTGTAATCTCATAACTCATACCAAAATTTGTTATTCCAACTTTAAAATCACCTTTCAATGTTTCTATATATGGACCTCTTGATGTTGCTTTAACATTAAATGTTATATAATCATCATCCTTTAGCTGACCATTTGTAGTTACAACTATATCAAAAGTATCTTTATCGCTAGATGCTAAAACAGTTCCACTAGTTTTAGAAATTGAAAAGTTGATATAATCATCTGGATTAGCATATTCTTCTCCATTTGCATGATAAACTTTATATGAATAATCTATATCATACTCAACATCAACAGCAGTTCCTTCATGTGAATTCTTTTTAGTAGAAATACCAACTATTACCTCATAAAGTCCAGAACCAGACCAGTTTGTTGTTTCAAAATAAGCACCTGTTGAAGATAATTTATCACTAGTAAAATAAAATTCTTGCGTTGCAAAATAAAATGTTCTTACTTTAGCATAAACATATCTAGATACAGTTATTGTTGCAGGTACTATTAACCTGATAAGTTGTATCGCTATGAATATAAGTATCAATAATAATAAAACTCTTTTGATACCCATATTTTTTCTTCTAATTCTTGTTTTACATTTTCTTTCTTTCAATCTTTTCTTCCTTTATATATACTCTTAATCAGTAACTTTTTGATGTCCTTCTACAGTAATTTCTATACATTCTATAATATTTTGATATTCAATCTCATCATATTCAGCAGGGAATTCAACTTCGATAGTATAAACATTAGATTGACCTGTTGTATATCTAAATTCTCCAGACTCTTCTATTAATGTATAGAAATATGTATCATGTGCATCTTGTGTTTCATCAAGTGCTATAGGAACTTTATTTGAACCATCTACACTCTTTGATAATCTATATTTTAAAGGTAAATTTGTTGTAGTTCTTACCTTTAATTCATATTCCATATCAGTTTCTGTAATAACTTCTTCTTGTGTATTTTCATCAATATAATAATTAGCAATTGAAAATCTACATGTTTGAATATCTCCAGGAAGCATTTCATCAAGCTTTATTGTTTGAGTATCATAAGTATCATCTAATAAGAAGTACGCAACTTCAATAGTAGCTTCTGACACAGCGTTTGACTCATAAAGTGAAAACGAATTGAATACAATTCTATGTACAAGCATAAGTACAAAAATCGTAAGAATCAATTTGAATCTACGCTTAGCTTTTATTACTTTCCTTTCTCTTAAGTATTTTCCTCTAATCATTACTATCCTCTTTCGAAATTTTCTTTTCTTTCTTTTTCTTTTGATGTCCATTTCCCGAGAACAAAAATTTTATAACTATAATTGTTATTATTATTGCTAATACAACTTCAGGCGTTCTTAAAACATCTGACCAAACTTGAACATTAGCAAATATATAAATTACTTTACCAACTATATCATTTTTAGTAATTGGTTTATCAAAAGTATTATTGGCATCACCTTTAGTAATTAGTTGATCACCATCTATTTCCATAAGTCTATGAGTTACAAAATCATTCCCACTTCTAAAAGTGACAATATCTTGTTCTTTTACATCATCTGTTAATTTTACTATTACAATATCATTAATCTTTATAGTATCTTCCATACTTCCTGTTATTACTTGAAATATAGTATAACCAAAAAAATTAATATAATCTTTATCAAACACTTTTAATTGTGCATAACAATATCCTAAATTAACAACTATTATCACTAACGCAAGTGTTATTAAATCTATTTTTTTAAATGCATCTTTCATTTATTAATTCCCTGTATATTGAATTGCATGTATTTGGATTGGCATCTCTATAACATGTCCAGCTTCAGAACCTGCTAAAGTATCAAGTAAATCCTTATTACCAGTATCTCTCCATTCAACTGTTACTTTTAGTAAATCTTTTTGAACAGTAGGATTTGTATTCATAATTTCTGTTAATGGTTTTAGTCTTTTTATGATTCTGTTTCCTGTATCAGGATCGTTAGTTTCAATTAATGTTCTATTCCCATTAATTTCTTCGATTGAATTCATTACCATATCAATTTCAACCTCACCAACATCAGGAATTTCTACAACTGGATTTTTAATACTAATATCATATTCAAAAGATACTTGTGTGCCAGCCGGATCAATCTCTAAATAAAAACTACCAACCATTCCTGGCGCAACTTTAGGTTTTTTTACATGTGCTACATCATCCCAGTTCCAAACAAATTCATCTGGACCTATTAAGATTTCTGCTGGATTATCTGCCAATGTTATATTTTCACCATTAACCTTAATAACCCAGTTACTAACTCTATTTAAAAGTGAGCCAACTGCACTATTAGCATACTTAGAATAAGTTGATCTAATAATTAGTACCAACAATATAATTGCAATTATTGAAATTAGAACCCTTATCTTATTTCTCACTTTAACCACCTTATTATTTTTTAGCATTATCTTCCATTAATTTTTTCTTTTTAGCTTCGATCAATGCTTTCTTTTGTTCAGGAGTCATTGATTTTAATTTTGCTTCAATCAACGCTTTCTTTTCTTCTTCTGTCATTGTTTTCATCTTAGCTTCAATTAATGCTTTCTTTTGTTCTTCAGTTAATTGTTTTGGTTGTTGCTTTGGAGCTTCTTTTTTCTCTTCTACCTTTGTTTCAACTTTAACAACCTTTTCTTCCTCATTGTTTGTAACTTCTTCTTTTTTCTCTTCTACTTTTGTTTCAACATTTGCTTTTGTTTCCACTTTATTTTCTTCAGTTACTTCTTCAACAACCTCAACTTTTTTCTTCTTTTTCTTCTTTGGTTGTTCTTCAGCATTTAATTCTCCATCAGGTCTCTTTTTCTTTTTCTTCTTTGGTTGTTCTGAATCTATTTTTTCTGATGAACTTTCAGAAGTTGGTTTTTTCTTCTTTTTCTTTTTCTTCTTAGTTGGCTCTTCTGTCACAACTTTATCATTTTGTACTTCTGCAATTACAGAATACAATGTATAAAGGAACGCAAGCAATGATGGGAATACCCCTAAAAATAAGAATCCCCATTTTGATTGTAATAATCCTAAAACTTTACCAAGTTGTGGTATTGTTTTAGCATTATCCGCTTTTCCCATAAAATACGTACTTGAAAATCTTACATCTCCTACAACTGTAAAAGTTGTTTCTGTGTTAGTTACTTTTTCCAGTGCTGTAACAGGTGCATAATTAACAGTTGTTATACCTCTAGATGTTCTGTAGTAGAAAATAACATCTCCAACTTTAACATCATTTAAGCTATTTTTTTCAACAACTAGCAAATCACCCACTTTATATTCAGGCTCCAAATAGTTATCTATTATTGGCAATAAAGTAAATCTTCCAAATTCAGTTACTTTGTAGTCATTGTATGACAAAAGACATATTGTAACAAAAATAATCAACAATATGTACGCCATAATTACAAAATTTTTAAAAAAGTTCCATGTTTTCTTCATTTCATCATTTCCTTTAAATCACATTTATACTACAAAGTATATCATTATTACTATTATTATTCAATCAATTTTATGTTTCATTTTATTGCTATTTTGGTAACATTTTTGTTACAAAAAAGTAATATCTTTTTTGCCTTTTTTGGTCATTTTTCCATTTACAAATTTTTTTACTTATATTATAATGTGTTGTATAAGTATAGGATAAATTGACTCATTTTGTCGATATGGAGGTTTATAAAAAAATGGCTAAAAAACAAGAAGAATTAATTGAAAAAACAGTTAGCTTGCCTAATTCAAAGCCAAATTTAAAAATAAGCAAAAAAACAAAGTCTGCACCAGTAACTGAGACAACATCTCAAGATACTGTTTGTGTTGACTCTATTTCTATTGTTCAAGAAACAAAAAATGAAGTAAAACCAAAAAGAACAATCCGTATCAATTTAAATAAAACAAAAAACGACAAAAAAATTGAAGAAGAAAAAATAGAAAATGTTGAAAAAACAGAGTCAAAAAAATCTAATAAACCAAAAAGAACATTAAAATTAAATTTACCTGAAAACAATGTTGAACCAGAAAGACCAAAAATAACTGAAATATCTATCAATCAAAATTCATCTTTCTTCTATACACCTTCTGTTTTCGAAAAATTTAGTATTAACGTTACAGATGAAGATGAAATTCCTGAAGAAATCATCGAAACAATCCCAGAAGAACACGAAGAAATTAATGAAGTTGAAGAAGAAACAATAAATGAATCTGAAATGTATGATTTCGAGTCTAACGATGTCTTTGATATAAATAGTATTACTATTACTCCTATTGAAGATATTATCGAAGAAGTACCAGAAGATTCTCAAACAGATGATTCAAACGAAATAGTTGAAGAAACAAGCGAAGATTCTCTATCCATAGATGAACTTCTATTAGATGATTCTTTAGATTTATTAGATCAAATTGATGGACTTGATGAAGTTATTGAAGAAATAGTTTCAGAAGAATTAGCTACAGATGAAATTATTGAAAATGACTTACCTATAGATGAAGAAGTATCAGAAGATTCTATTGATTTATTAGACCAAATTGACGAACTTGATGAAGTTGTTGAAGAAATAGTTTCTGAAGAATTAACTGAGGATGAAGTTGTTGAAAACGACTTGCCTATAGACGAAGAAATATTAGAAGAATCTACTGATTTATTAGATCAAATTGATGAATTAGATGAAGATTTAGAACAAGATGATGATGTAGATATAACAGAAGAAGATATCGAAAACTTCTTAAAAGATGATGAAGATGACGATTACGTTTTCGAAGGTATCAAAAAAGTTGAAGAAACTATTATTGAAAACCCTATTGAAGAACCAATCGTTGAAGAAAATATATTATCTGATGATTCTATATTAGAAACATTATCTCTTGATGATTCTTCTATTTCAAATGAAGACGAAGAAAGTTTACTTATGGAAGCGCTTGATGAAGAAATATTGAATGAAGCTGCTGATAATATGGATATTTTAGAAGATATTGAAGAACAAGCATCTTCTAAAAAAGAAAATTTAATCGGAAAATTCTTTGACAGCTCTATACCTTCTATGGTTGAAACTGGAGGAGAATATTTCTCAAAAATTAAAAAATCAATCTTTAGCAATATGTCTAATGTGTTTAAAAAATTCTCATATGATGAAGCAGAACTTGTAAAAGCTGCCAACGCAGAATATGAAGAATCTATAAATGTTGAAGTAAAAGAACCAAGTGTTAGTGATATTGTACAAAACTTTGAAAATGCAATTGGAACAGAATTCAATCTTAATAATATGGATGTTACAGTTGAACCAGTTGCAACAATAACAACACCAGTAATTGATGAAGCACTTCTATCTCCTACTTCAGATACATTAGATTCTGGATTAGATGGTTTATATTCATCTATAATTACACCTGATTCAAATACTCAAACAGAATCTGTAAACATTGATGATGAATTATTAGAAGAAGCTTTACTAAATGACTTTTCATTCGAAGATTTAGAAGAACTTTCAGATGAAGCATCAACAGAAACAGAAGTCGATGCTGAACCATTAGAAATTGAAGAAGAACAAGAAGAAACTGAAGAAGATTTCAATATTGAAGACTATTTCGGTTTAAATGATAAAAAAGAAGAAGAAAAAATTGAAGAAGTTGAAGAAATAATCGAAGAAGCTGTTGAAGAAACAGTTGAAGAAGATTTATCTAGTGAGACAGAAGAAAACTTTGATGCAGAAGAATTTGAAACAGCATTCCTTAATGCAAACGATACTTCAAATGCAACTCCAGAGGAATTAATTTCACAAGTTTCACAAACTATGAATCCTCAAGACCTATCTTCTCTATCTCAATTATTAACAACATTTAATCAAACAATTACAACTTTATCAGATAGAATTGCTTCTTTAGAAAATGGAAATAACAATTCAAAATCTGAACCTGAAGAAGAAATAACTGTTGATGATATCGATCTTGATGATTTAGATTTATCAGATGTAGATCTAAACTCTATCGGAAATGATACAGGACTTGAATTCAATGATAACGGAGTTGAAGATGTTGAAGAACCATCTATATTAGATGATTTCAATGCATTCAAATTCGAAGATTTAGCTGATGAAATCTCTCTTGAAGATTTAGAATCAGTTACAACAGAAACTGAAACTGATATTTCAGACATATTATCAAAAACATTTTTAGAAGATAATAGTTTAATAAATGATGAAATGAAAAAAGAATTATTATCAGAAGTTTTATCTGTTGAAAACGAAACAGATACTTTAAATATTAATGATGAAGACCCTACTTCTGATTTCTTTAAAATCATTGATTCATTATCAAAAACAATATCAGAACTTGAGAAAGCACCAGATGTTGCTCCAAAAGCATTATCAAACTTACCTGTTGCTAACCCAGAAGATGGAAAAGCTATTAATATTTTAATTAATAAAGATGATATCTTCTCTATCTCAATATTAAATGAGACTTATGAAATCGTTGCTGATTTTGATGGTATATCAGTTCTTTCAGAAAACATTCATATATCTACACCAAAACATAACTTCTTTGTTCAAGTTGGTGAAAAATATATTGAAATTCATAATAAAGGACCATACTTCTCACTTGATACAAGTTTTGAAGATATTGAATTTGCAAACGCAATTAACAACGTATCATTTGCTAAGAAAAATAATAAAATTGAACTTATTATTAAAGATGCATTTAAATTATCATCTGTAAATAATAAAGTTGAACTTTCAATGTTAAATACAGTTGTTGCAGATCTTGCTAAAACAACTGCAAATAATATTACTAATGCAATCGCTCCTGAAGAGATTGATGAAACTTCAGTATGTGATAGCAGAACATTATTAATTTCTGAAGAAACACAAAAAGTATACTTACCATATACAATTGATGAAGTAATGAAAAAATTAAACAACAATTCTGAATACCAAACAGTTGAAGATGTTGTTGAAAATGAATATACATTACCTCTTTCAACTTTCAAAATGCCTATAATTTCTCGTTTTAAAGAAGCTTATAGATTTATGAGAGTTAAAGAAAAAAGTTCTGTATATGCAGCTTTAGATTTAGCTTTAGAATTAATGTTCAATTCTAATTTAAATCCTGCAGTTATTAGAGCAGCTAAAGATTTAAAAGAATTAAATGTTTACTTAGATTGTTTATATGAAAATGAAATTGAAAAATTTGATTGTTTCAAAATAATCTATAAAGTATTACCAAAAATACAATAACAATATACCTCTGACAATGTCAGAGGTTTTTTAATACAAAAAAATTATTTATAAATTCCTCCTTTAAAAAGTAAAAACCAGGCAAAGTTATTTGCCTGGTTTTTCATTTATATACTATTCTTTTTTATCAGTATTATTTTCAGTAGCTTGAACTGGTTGAGTATTTTGAACTACTCCTTCTTCCCTTTCTACTTTATCACGAATATTTAATCCTTGAATTCGCTTATCATAATAAACTTCTATTTTGTCTCCTTCATTAACTGCATTTGCAATAAGTTTCTTTGCAAGTAATGTTTCAACTTGAGCTTGTACAATTCTTTTTAAAGGTCTTGCACCAAACTCCATATCATATCCTTCTTCAACAAGCCATTTTATAGATGCTTTTGTAAATGAAAGTTCTACGCCCTTTTCTTTTAATCTATTAATAACTCCTTTTAAGATTAATTCTACGATACCATATACAACATTTTTCTCTAAAGCTTTAAAGTAAATTATTTCATCTAATCTGTTTAAAAACTCTGGTCTAAAATATTGTTTTAAAGTTTTATCTATTTCTTCTTTAGCTTCTTCAACTATTTCTCCATATTTAGCAATACTTTCTAATATATGACGTGATCCTAAATTTGAAGTAAGAATAATAACTGTATTTTTAAAATCTATTAATCTACCTTGTGAATCAGTTACTCTACCATCATCTAATATTTGTAAGAATATATTAAATACGTCTGGATGCGCTTTTTCAACTTCATCGAATAATACAACTGAATATGGTTTTCTTCTAACAGCTTCTGTTAATTGTCCACCTTCTTCATATCCAACATATCCTGGAGGTGCACCAATTAATCTTGTTACACTAAATTTTTCCATATATTCAGACATATCTATTCTTATCATACTCTTTTCATCATCAAAAAGAGTTGCAGCTAAAGTTTTACCTAGTTCTGTTTTACCAACACCAGTAGGTCCTAAGAATAAAAATGATCCTATTGGTCTATTTGGATTTGCGATACCAGCTCTTGCTCTTAAAATAGCTTCACTAACTTTTGTAACAGCTTCATCTTGTCCAACAACTCTTTCATGAAGAATTGATTCAAGTTTTAATAATCTTTCTTTTTCAGCTTCAGCAAGTTTTGAAACAGGTATGCCTGTCCATTTTGAAACAACTGTTGAAATTTCTTCTTCTGTTACTTTATTTCTTAATAAAGTATTTTTACCTTGTGTTTTCTCTATTTCTTTTTCTTCTTGCTCTAAAACTTTCTTTAAATTTGGAAGAGTTGAATATTTAAGTTCTGCAGCTTTATTTAAGTCGTAACTTCTTTCAGCTTTTTCAATTTGAGCGTTTACTTCGTCAATTTTTTCTTTTAATTTTTGAACTCTAGCAATATTCTTTTTCTCATTTTCCCATTTTAATTTCATATCTTGGAATTGTTCTCTTAATTTAGAAAGTTCACTTCTAATTGTTGCTAATTGTTTTTGCGCTTTAACATTTTCAGAATCTTCTCTTTCTAAAGATTTTTCCTCGATTTCATATTGCATAATTTTTCTTGAAATAACATCAAGTTCTGTTGGCATAGATTCAACTTCTGATCTAATCATAGCACAAGCCTCATCTATTAAATCTATCGCTTTATCTGGTAAAAATCTATCTTGTATATATCTATTTGAAAGTGTAGCAGCAGCAACTATAGCTGAGTCTTGAATTTTAACACCATGGAATATTTCAAATTTTTCTTGAATACCACGTAAAATTGTTATAGCATCTTCAACACTTGGTTCTGCTACTAAAACTTGTTGGAATCTTCTTGTTAATGCTGGATCTTTTTCGATATATTCTCTATATTCATCTAAAGTAGTAGCACCAACACAATGTAATTCACCTCTTGCAAGACGAGGTTTTAAAAGGTTACTAGCATCCATTGCTCCATCAGATTTTCCAGCACCTACTAAATTGTGAATCTCATCAATAAATAAAATAATATTTCCTTCACTTTTATCTATTTCTTTTAATACGCTAGTTAATCTTTCTTCAAATTCACCTTTATATTTAGCACCAGCTATTAATAAACCAAGATCAAGTTCGAATATTGTTTTATTCTTTAAACTTGTTGGTACGTCTCCCCTTACAATTCTTTGAGCTAAACCTTCTACAATTGCAGTTTTACCAACACCAGGCTCTCCTATTAATACTGGATTATTTTTTGTTTTACGAGAAAGAATTCTTATAACATTTCTTATTTCATCATCTCTACCAATAACTGGGTTTAATTTATTTTGTTTAGCAAGATCTGTTACATTTTTTCCAAATCTTGATAAAACATCATATGAATTTTCAGGTGTATCAGAATTTACAGAAACATTTCCTCTAATATCTTTAAGTGCAACTAAAAATTTATGCTTATCAATTTTATTTGCTTTAAAGATTTTCTTTAAGTCATCTGTAGCACATTCAAATATACCAAGCATCAAATGCTCTACTGATATAAATTCATCTTTCATTTGCTTAGCTTGTTTTTCAGCTTCATCTAAAGCTTTTTCAACTTCTTGTGAAAAACGAAGTGCAACAGTACCTGTTACTTTTGACATTTTATCTATTTCAGATTGAATTACTGCTGTTAAAGTATTAACATCAACATCCATTTTCTTAAATAGCATAGTAACTAAACCTTGACTATCACTTAAAAATGCAGCCATCATATGGAAATCTCTAATTTCTGGATTATTATTTTTAGTTGTTATAGTACTGGCATTAGTTATTGTCTCTTTTGATTTCTCTGTAAAATTTGATACGTTCATTCTTTTCTCCTTCGTATTTTATATTTTATTTTTGTGTTAATAAAATTAAAAATAGTATATTTAAGTATTGCATTGCTCCTAATATCTTAATTGTAGCAGATAATCTTCCTTGAATTTTTAAATCATTTTTATCATTCTTTTTAATTAATTCTTGCCATACAAGCATTGCTACAATAATCATAGCAAATTCAAAGAATATCATTGTTCTTTGCCCTGATACAAATACAGTTGGAGAAAATCCAATGATTAATCTTGAAGCAAGACCTACTAAAAATACTAAAAGTGCAACATTATTTTTTAAATTTTTAAATATTAATAATATTGTCATTATCATACAAACAATTACAAGCATTGAAAACATTACTGGAACTGCATATAATAAATTATTTGCTGTAGCAGCTGTTAATAATACTTCTTCTGTTGCAAGTAAATCATAAAATGATGTTATATGTGGAAAAATTTGTGTTACTATAGATCTTCCAAAATAACTTGTTACACTTACTATAAACGGAAAGATTGCAATTGCTCTATATAAGTTTTCTTTATATGTTGTAAATATATAAACAGACATAATTAAAGTTAAAATAACAAATATTAAATTACCTTCACCAACCAATAATCCTACTGTTGATGTGAATGCAACACCTATCTTATCTAAGACAGTCATCATTTGCATATCTTTAAAATATTGTTCTATTTCTAATTCTTGTCTAATATAATTTCCAGGACAAGTTAATATAAATACTATACTAAATATTGCAAGTAATGTATTAATCACCATATATGGATGAATCTTTTTATTTTTTATTATCATTAATATAGCAAATAATACATATGTACCAACTAATATACAAGCGGTTTGCTCTTGGTTTCCTGCAAAGATTAATGCAGCTGAATGAAGAAACATATTAATTATTCCTACTTTTTCTCCATCCCACATTTTCTTAATTGGTATTAAAGCATATAACATTGTAGCAAGTGGCCAAATATAATTAACTGTTGTAGCTGCCCATCCTGCACTATTCATAACATTAAGTGGATAAAGTAATATCATGAATAAAAGCATTATATTATTTTCTTTTTTATTATCTTTAACAAATAATTTAGAAATTGAGAATGCTGCTAATGCAACCATCAATGATTCTATTAATATCCATAAATATTTTGAAGTTTTTAAAACACCACAAAGTGCAAATTCAATTAAAAATCTTGATGTCCAATCAAAATATCTTGGTCCTATATAAGAAAGTATTGGTTGTTCTGCAATATTTTCTAAAAATACTGCATCATCATATCGATTTGGTGTTATAAACATCATAAGTATAAACTGTAAAATGAATATTATAACAATAGCATCTCTACCATTATCTAGAAACTTTTTTATTTTTTCTTTCATAATTTCCATCCTTTATTTATTTAATTTCAACTTCTATTAATGTTGGTGTTAATATATCATTTTCTGCGTTTTGATATAAAACTAAAATATCATACCATCCACTAGGTGCTCCTAGTAATAAACATTGAGCATGCATTCCTGCTAACTTGTAATTTTCATCTTGTATATTTGCATTCTCAACCATTTTAGTTCTCATTAAATACATTTTACCAGTCTCTTTATGTCTCAATACATAATTTGAATTAACAGTTCCTAAAGGTTCTCCCTCTTTATATGCCCATCCTGCAATTTCTACTTTTTTTCCTTCAGGTTCTAATATATCTATATGTGTATTTAAAACTCTTTCTTCAACAACTTCTGTATTTGCTCCTAAAGTATATGATTTAAATATTAATAATGAACTCATTGTAAGCATCATATATATCACAATTAATACTAAAAAACATACTAATATTTTTATGAATGTTGCTTTATCTATTTCTAAATCTAAAAACTCCATAAATTTCTCCTAATATTTCTTTTTTATCTAATATTTCACAAATATTCTATCACATAGAGCTTTTTAATTCAATAAATTATCTCTCAAAATTATCAATATTTTTAAACTCGTAACCTCTTGATTTTACTTCATTTATAACACTTTCTAAAATCACTGAATTGTCTTTAGATGTAGCATGTAAAAGAATTACTGCTCCATTATGAATATTATCAATTATTTTCTTTTTGCCATACTCTTCTCTATTTTGTTTATTTTTATCCCAATCATCATATGCAGAAGACCACATAACTGATGTATATCCAAGTTCTTTAACTATCTTTATTACTCTTTCTGAAAACTCTCCTTTAGGTGGTCTAAAATATTTCATTTCATATCCAAATTTTTCATATACAGCATTATGAAGATTCATAATCTCATCTTTTATCTCTTCATCTGAAAGCTTCGTTAAATCTTTATGATTAACAGTATGATTTCCCACTATATGCCCTTCTTCAATCATTCTCTTTACTATATCACTTGCTGTATTTAAATAATGAGCTGTAATAAAAAAAGTGGCTTTAACATTTGTTGCTTTCAAACTATCTAATATTTTTTCTGTATATCCAGCTTCATATCCATTATCAAATGTTAAATAAACAACATTTTCATTACTACTTCCTATAGTAATTCCACCAAATGAATCAATTATCTGTTTTGCCTTTGAATCTAATGATGGTTGCTTATTATTTTCACCTCGTTTAAAACCCCATCTCTGTAATTCATTACTTATATTAGATGCATCAACATAAATTGTAAATTGCATCATACAAACTAGTAATAAACTTAATGCCATAAAAAATTTTTTAACTTGTTCTTTCATAACATACCTCCTATAATAAAAGTATTATAGAAAGATTTTTTTATGCAAAAAAAATCTAGCCAAACTTGGCTAGATTTTCTTTGTTTTATTTCTTACCCTTCTAACTTTTTGCTTTAATTTCTTTTCTTCTTTTATAGCAATTACTATAAATGTAATTAATGTACCACTAATTATTAATATCAAAATTACTATAACTATTAATCTTTTCATTTCTGAAGTTAAATTTTCTATACTTTGTATTGCTAATTCAACTTGTTTATTAACATTTTCTTTTATAGTATTTTGATTTTCTGTATTATCAGTTGTAACACTTTCTTCTACATAATTTTCTATTCTTTCCCCTCTTACTAATAATCTATGAGTATTAATAGCATAAGGAGTACATGTTAAAAGAGTTACATATTCTTTTTCACTATCTATTTGAATATCTTTTGTATCTTCTGGTAAAACAACCTTTATTTGATTTACTTCATAAGCATAAACTTCATCAAATATATAAATAAAAAATTTATCACCTTCTACAAGTTTATCTATTTCATCAAATATTTTTGTTCTAGCTAACCCTGAATGTCCAGCCAAAACAGAATGTGTTCCGTTTTCCTCCAACAGGCAATGATGTACTTTCAACATGACCAACACCTGATTGTAATACATCATTACTTGTACCATGGTAAATTGGGATATAAGCATCAATTTTAGGAATACTAATATATCCCATTACCTCTCCTATATTCAAAACATTTATATAACTTACCGTATTATCATCATTTTCTTCTGTGTCTATCTTTACATTTTCTTTTAACTGTTCATTATATTTTTTTGCATTTTCTTTCTCTAATTTAATTTGATCGTTTTCTAATTTTTCAACAAGCTCTTTATAATTTCCTATAACAGTTGCTTGTCTATACGATTCCATAATATTAGAAATAATTGGATAAAGTATAATAATAGTTCCAAGAATAATAATTAGAAGACCTATCTTCTTTTTCTTCACTTTTTCACCTTAATTATTAAACTTAAATTATAAGTTCATTGTTTTATTTTTTATCTTTTGTTACTTTAACACCTAGTGTAATTATAGCAAAACCTGCAACAATCATTATTATAGTTCCTGCAGCACCTGTTGCTGGTAATTCAAAACCTTTTCTATTTGTAATCTTAAGTGCGCTAGCTTCGCTATAAGTTGTATCTGAAACAGTTACACTAATTGTAGTATTTAATTTATTATAATATTTAGTAACTTCTTGTCCATCTACAATTTCTACATATGTAGGTGCTTGTGTTTCTACTAAATAATATGTTCCATATTCAAGTCCAGAATAACTTGCATAACCATTTTCATCAGTTGTTAATTCAACACCATCAATAAATGGACCTGCAATTGAATCAGCTGTTGCAATTTTAAATTTCGCTCCTGTTGGAATTACATTTCCATCTTTATCAACTTTTTGGATATAAAATCCACCAGTTTTTAC
>JAZLBY010000042.1:0-6573 GCA_045613965.1 Candidatus Scatovivens sp. | reverse complement strand
AATATGGATGTTGCAGCTAAAACTGGTACAACAAACCAAGATTTTGATAGATGGCTTTGTGGATTCACACCATACTATACAGCAGCATGTTGGTATGGATATAAAGAAAATGCTAAAGTTTCATATAGTGGAAACCCAGCTGGATATTTATGGGATGCTATAATGACAGAGCTTCATAAAGAATTAGAATCAGCAAAATTTGGTGAGCCAGAAGGAATAATTAGAAGATCTACATGTAAAATTTCAGGAAAATTATCTGGACCTAACTGTGGTGAAGGTAATGCATATATGGAATTATATACAGAAGATAATGTTCCAAAAGCAACTTGTGAAGGACACGGAGGAATTACAATTTGTGACGAATCAAAACAAATGGCAACACCACATTGTCCAGTTCAAGTAGCAGTTACAGGATATCTTCCAGAATATGAAAGAGGAGCAATTTGGGTAACTGAAAAAATGGTTCAAGCAGATGTAACAATGACTTGTCCATTACATGGTGGAGGAGCAGCGCTTAACCAACCAGCACCAGAGCCACCAAAACAAGAAGAACCTAAAAAAGAAGAAAATAAAAAACCAGAAACAAAACCTGATAATACAACAAATCCATCAAAAGAAGAGTGTAAACATACTAATACAAAAACAACAAGAGTGGAACCAACTTGTGGCAAAGACGGAAGTGTAGAGACAGTATGTACAAATCCAAACTGTAAGAAAGTAACTAATAGAGAAACGTTATCAGCAACAGGAAATCATACTCCAGGAGCACCAACAGAAACACCAGCAACTTGTTGTGATGCAGGTTCTAGAGTGGTTAAATGTAGCAAATGCGGAAAAACAACAGAATCTACAACAATTAATCCAACAGGACAACATACTTATACAGCACCATGTAAACAACAAAAACAAGAAACACCACCACCAAGTAGCGGTGGAGATGGAGATGGAGATGCTAATGCTGATAAAGCAGATGCATAGAATTAAATAAAAAGGGCGGTGAAATCCCGCCCATAAATTAATATAAAGGAGAGAGAAACATGAGTATAAAATTTTACAACACGTTAACAAGAACAAAAGATGAGTTCAAGCCAATAAATGACAAAGAGATTAGAATGTATTCATGTGGTCCTACTGTTTATTATTTTGCTCATATAGGAAACTTAAGAGCATATTTATTTATGGATAATTTAAGAAGAGTTTTAAAATATAATGGATATAATTTAAAACATGTAATGAATATAACAGACGTTGGTCATTTAGTATCAGACGCTGATGAAGGCGAAGATAAAATGATGAAAGCGGCTAAAAGAGAAAATAAAAATCCATTCGAAATAGCAGAATTTTATATGAACGCATTCTTAGCTGACATTGATAAATTAAATGTAGATAGACCAGAAATTATAGCTAGAGCTACAGAACATATTGATGTTATGGAAGAATACGTTAAGAAAATTATAGATAACGGATACACATATCAAACTGAAGATACAGTATATTTTGATACAGCAAAACTTGATAAATATGGTGTATTATCAAACAGAAATGTTGAAGATCAAAAAGCTGGAGCAAGAGTTGAATTTGATCAAAATAAAAAGAACATATCAGACTTTGCATTATGGATAAAAGCTCCAGAAAATCACATAATGAAATGGGATTCATTCTTTGGAAAATCTTATCCAGGATGGCACTTAGAATGTTCAGCAATGGGATATAAATATTTAGGTGAACATTTTGATATTCATACAGGTGGAGTAGATCATATTCCAATTCACCATGAAAATGAAATTGCACAAAGCAAAGGCTTCTGCGGATGCATACCAGCAAACTTCTGGATGCATGTTGAGTTCTTACAAATAAATGGTGGAAAAATGTCAAAGAGCTTAAATAATTTATATACATTAGCAGACTTAGAAGAAAAAGGATTTGAGCCATTAGTATATAGAATGTTTAATTATACATCAAACTATAGAGCACAAATTAATTTTACATTTGAAGCAATGGAAGCTGCAAAAGTAGCTTTAGGAAGATTAAGAGAAGGATATTTAAAACATGCTGAAGGTACAGAAGATGTATCTGATGAAGAAATTAAAGCTTATGAAGAAAGATTTTTAGAAGCAATTAATGATGATTTAAATATGCCAGTAGCCATGAGTGTTGTTTGGGATGTAATTAAAAATCCAAATAAATCAAAAAAATTACAAAACTTATTATTAAAATTTGATGAAGTTTTAGGATTAAACTTAAAAGATTACAAAAAAGAAGAAAATATTTTACCAGAAGAAATTCAAAGCTTAGTAAATGAAAGAAATGAAGCTAGAGCTAATAAAAATTGGGCTGAATCTGATAGAATAAGAGATCATTTAATAGAAAAAGGATATACTGTTAAAGATAGTAAAGAAGGTACAATAGTAGAAAAATAATATATTTGGAGGATACTGTGAGATTATTAGAAGAAAAAGATATTGAACGTTATAAAAGTTTTTTAGAGTCACATGATAGATGTAATTTTCAACAATCTTTAGAGTGGGGAAATGTAAAAACAAGTTGGATAAAAGAAGTAATTTTGTCAGAAGATAAAGATGGAAACATTAGAGGAAGTCTTTGTGTTTGGATAAGAAAAATACCAATATTTGGAAATATTATGTACTCAGCAAGAGGTCCTGTTTGTGACATTTATGATGAAGAAGTAATAAAAGATTTAGTAGAAGGTGCAAATGCTCTTGCTAAAAAATATAAAGCTTTTGTATTAAGAGTAGAACCAGATATATTAAAATCAGATGAAGAATTTAGAACTATTATTTCAAGAAATGGTTTTAAAATAAAAGATGATGGTAAAGATTTCAAAGATGAAATACAACCAAGATTTGTTTTTAGATTAGATTTAAAAGGAAAAACAGAAGATCAAGTATTTGCTGAATTCCATCAAAAAACAAGATATAATGTACGTTTAGCAACTAAAAAAGGTGTTGTAATTAAAGAAGGTACAAAAGAAGATCTTAAAGATTTTCATAACATAATGGTTGTTACAGGAGAAAGAGATAATTTTATAATTAGATCACTTTCTTACTTTGAAAAAATGTATGATGAACTTGTTCCAAAAGGACATATGAAACTATTAATGGCTTACCATGAAAATGAACCAATAGCTGGTATTATACCAATTATGTATGGTAATAAAGTATGGTACTTATATGGAGCAAGTAGTAATAAACACAGAAATTTAATGCCTAATTATTTACTTCAATGGACTATGATCCAAGAAGCAATAAAAAGAGGTGCTGACATGTATGACTTTAGAGGAGTATCTGGAGTTGTAGATGAATCACATCCACAATATGGTTTATACAGATTTAAAAAAGGATTCAATGCTGAATTTACAGAGTTTATTGGTGAAATATATTTACCATATAAACCATTAGTTTATAAATCATATAAATTTGCAGAAAAAACATTTAGAACATTAAGAACATTAAAGAAAAAATTATCAAAAAAATAGATGTAGATAAAAGGTAGAAATGAAAAAATTAGTAGTAGAAAAAGAAAAATTAGAAAATAACTTAAATGTTATTAGAGAAAAAATGTGTAGCATTAATAAAGATGCTAAACTAATAGTTGTAGTAAAAGATAATGGTATGGGACTTGACCTTGTTAAATATTCTAAATTCTTAGAAGAAAACAAGGTTGATATCCTTGCTACTGCAGTAACTGAAGAAGCGATTGAAGTAAAAGATGCTGGTATAAAAACAGAAGTATTAATGCTTACACCAGTTGTTGAAAAAGATGAATTAAGAGAATTAATCAAAAGAGATGTAACATTAACTGTTGGTAGTTTATATCAAGCAAATGTAATTAAAGAAGTTTTAGCTGAACTTAATAAAGAGAAAGTTAATGCTCATGTAAAAATTGATACAGGATTTGCTAGATTTGGATTTATGCCAAATGAAGTAGATAGTATTTTAAAATTATACAGAGAATATGATTTCTTAAATTTAACAGGAATATTTACTCACTTCTCAAATGCAGTAGATGAGAAATGGACTAAAAAACAATTTGAAAAATTTAATCAAGTTATGGATAAATTAAAAGAAGAAGGATTAAATTTAGGATTAAGACATTGTGCAGCAACAACAGCTTGTATGAAATATCCAGAAATGATATTAGATGCAGCAAGAGTTGGTTCAGCAGTACAAGGTAGATCACTTGCAAATTGTGAAGGTCTTAAAAAAGTAGGAACTTTTAAAACAGCTGTTATAGCAACAAAAGTATTACCTAAAGGACACAACATCAGTTATGGTAATGCATATACTACAAAAAAAGAAATGAAAATAGCCGTAATTCCAGTTGGTTATATGGATGGATTTAATAGAAATAAAGAACGTGATGACTTTAGATTTGTAAATAATATTATAGCTATTTTAAGTGATATAAAGAAATTGTTTAAAGATAATTCATTAAAAGTAGTGATAAACGGAAAAGTGTATAAAATAAAAGGAAGACTTGGAATGTATCACTCAATAATTGATATTACTGGAACAACAGATATTATAGAAGGAACAGAAGTAGAAATTCCAGCAGTACGACCATTTTTAACAAATGATAAGATTAGAAGGGAGTATGTATAATTCATGGAGCAGCTTAAGAAGGAAAAGAAAATAGGATTTTTTAAAAGATTAAAACTTGCAATATTTAATTTAGAAGATTATGGTATATTTTTAGGAGAAAAATTTTCAAAAGCCTTTAAATTTTTACTTGTTTTAACATTAATATTTGCTTTAGCTGGAAGTTTTGTAGAAAACTATACATTATCAAATACTGTTAATAAATATATAGCAGATGAGATGCCAGATTTTACTTATAATGATGGAGTATTAAATGCATCAGAACATGTAAATGCATATGACCACAATTATCATTTTAGATTATTAGTTAATACTGATGATAACGTAACTGATGAAACAATAAAAGGTTATGAAAAAGAAATCGGATTAAATGATTTATCAGTATTGTTATTAAAAGATAAAGCGATACTTTTTGGATATGCACTTAAAGATGATGTATCTGTATTATCTGAAAACATTAATAATAAAGATTTATATGAATTAACAATGCAAGAAATGTCTTATAAAGATATGCAAGGATTATATCCAGGAATATCATTTAAAGATAAAGAAGAATTTGCGAATGTAGTAAGAAATGAAATTGCACCAGCAGTTGTTTCTACTGTATTTTTACCAGTAGCAGCATTTAGATTTATAACAGATTTTGTTAGAATGTTTGGTGATGTTTGCGTTGTAGCGATAATTGGTTATATCGCAGCAATGTTTTTGGGAGTAAGATTTAAAATGACTCCAATGTTATCACTTTCTATATATTCAATGACATTATCGTTTGTACTTAATGGTATATATACTGTAGCAAGTATTGCAACAGGTTTATATATAGAATATTTCGAAGTTGTTTATTTAGTAATTGGTTATATTTATGTAATTGCAGCTGTATTTATGATTAAATATGATTTAATTAAACAACATGAAGAACTTCAAAAAGTGCTTGAGGTACAAAAAGAAGTAAAAAAAGAAATAGAAGAAGCTGAAGCTAAAAAAGAGGAAGCTGAAGAAACAGAAGATAATTCTGAAGACTCTCAAAATGAAGAAGAAAAAGTTGAAGAGAGTAAAGAGGAAGAAAAAGAGCCAGATGGTTCTGAAATTTAAAATATAAAGGAATGTAGAATTATGGGAAAAGAAAAGAAACCAAGTGAAAAAGAACAAAAGAAAAAGAAAAAATCAAAAGAAGAAAAAATGGAAACATTAAAAACTGTCCTTTTAATTATTGCAACAATTCTTTGTTTAGTTGCTGCTGGAGCTATTTATTATTTTAATACTCAAACAGAAGAAGCTAAAGAAAAAGAGCTTGCATATACAGAGCTTATTACTTCAATTAAAGAAAGTAAAGTTGAAGAAATAAAAATGACATCTGGAAGTCCAGTTGTTGAAGTAATTTTAAAAGGTGAAGGTGAAGAAAAAGACAGAACAAAAACAACAATGGTTCCAAGTGTTCAAGCCTTTACAGAATTTGTTCAAGAAAAAGTTGATAAAGATGAAGTTAAAATTAATTTAAAACAAGAACCAGTTAATGTGTTCTTAAGAATAACAGATACACTATTCTCTTTATTACCAACAATCATGTTAGTAGTTTTAATGCTTATGGTATTTAAAATGAACGGCCTTGGTGGAGACAGTGGAAAAGTTTATGGTGGAGAAGATGGAAGCAAAAAATCAGATGTAAGATTTGATGATATTGCAGGTCTTGATGAAGAAAAAAACGAATTAATAGAAATCGTTGATTTCTTAAAGAAACCAGAAGCTTATTATGAAATGGGTGCAAAAATCCCAAAAGGAATTCTTTTATATGGTAAACCTGGTACAGGTAAAACATTAATAGCAAAAGCTATTGCTGGTGAAGCAGGAGTACCATTTATATCTATGAGTGGTTCTGAATTTATTGAAATGTTCGCAGGACTTGGTGCATCAAGAGTAAGAAAATTATTCGAAAAAGCTAAAAAAATGTCTCCAT
>JAZLBY010000041.1:0-2121 GCA_045613965.1 Candidatus Scatovivens sp. | reverse complement strand
ATTTATCCTATTAACCCTAAAGATGATGAAATTCAAGGATTAAAAGCATATAAAAATGTATCTGACTTACCAGAAGTGCCAGACCTTGTAATTATTTCTATTCCTAGTGTTTTAGTAAACCCAGTTGTTGAAGAATGTGGTGAATTTGGTGTTAAAAACATGGTTGTTATCACTGCAGGATTTAAGGAAATTGGTGGAGAAGGTGTAGAAAGAGAAAATGAGCTTGTAGCTCTTGGTAAAAAATATGGCATAAATATTATTGGTCCTAACAGTTTAGGTATCACTGATTCACATTCATTATTAAATGCTTCATTTTCACAAATCATGCCTCCTACAGGAAATATTGCATTTATTTCCCAAAGTGGAGCTATGATGGTAGCTATTATTGATTGGAGTGTAACTTCTGGAATTGGATTCAGTAAAATTATCAGTTTAGGAAATAAAGCTGGAACTACTGAAATCGAATTAATCGAATATTTATCTGATGATGACGAAACTGCAGTAGTTATCTGTTATCTTGAATCCATCACTGAAGATGATGACTTTGTCAGAACTTTAAGAAAAGTATCCTATAAGAAACCTGTTATTATCTTGAAATCAGGTTCAAGTTCTGCTGGTGCTGAAGCTGCCTCCTCACATACTGGTGCATTAGCTGGTAGTGATGTTGCATTTGACACTGCATTCAAGCAATCTGGTGTATTCAGAGTTACCACTATGGATGAATTGTTTGATGTAGGATTGGCATTCTCCAAATGTCCTTTACCTACTGGACGTAACCTTGCAATCATTACCAATGCAGGTGGTGGAGGAGTTTTATCCGTAGACGCTATGGAAAGATATGGTTTGGATCTTGTTAAATTTGATGAAGAAACCAATGCAAGACTAAAAGAAGCAGTACCTGAAGAAGGAAGTATTAAAAACCCTATTGATGTTTTAGGTGATGCTCCTGTTATCAGATATAAGGAATCATTGGAAGCTGTATTGGACAGTGATGATGTAGATGGTTTAGTTGTAATGGTATGTCCTACCGCATCTGCAGATGCTGATGGAATTGCTAATGCTCTTGTAGAAGGTGCAAGCGAATTCGACAAACCTGTTATTGCTGTAAATATGGGTGGACCTACCTTTGAAAATGCTAATGATGTATTAAGAGACAATGGAATTCCTACCTATGTATTCCCAGAAACTGCTGTAAAGGTATTTGATTACCTTGCAAGATTCGCTGCTGTTCAAGATAGAAACTATGATGATCCTGTTGGAGCAGTGGATGATGTGGATAAAGAAGCAGTTGAAGCTATTTTCGCTAAAGTAAAAGAAGAGGAAAGAGATACCTTGCTTGGTAGTGAAGCTTATGCTGTAGCTGAAGCTTATGGTATTGAAGCGGCTCCTATTAAATTAGCTACTTCTGCTGAAGAAGCTGGTGTTCTTGCTGAAGAAATGGAATTCCCAGTTGTACTTAAGATTGCTTCTGATAAGATTTTACACAAATCCGATATTGGTGGTGTAAAAGTAGGTATTCAAACCAAAGAAGAAGCAGAAGAAGTATTCGAAGAAATCATGGCTAATGCTAAGAAAGCTCATCCAGATATTATTCCAAATGGTGTAGAAGTTCAAAAGATGATGGACTCTGGTATTGAAGTTCTCGTTGGTATGATTAGAGATGCACAATTTGGTCCAATGATTGCATTTGGTATGGGTGGAGTTCTTGTAAACCTTTTAGAAGACGTTTCATTTAAATTGGCAAAAGGTTTAACTACAGATGAAATTGCTGAACAAATGAATGATACAAAAGTTATGGGATTACTTGAAGGTTTCAGAGGAGAAGCTCCTGGTGATATTGAAGCTGTTAAATCCGCTATTATCAGAGTAGCTAAATTGACTTTAGACTTCCCTGAAATTTCCGAACTTGATATTAACCCTATTTTCGTATATGAAAAAGGATCAAGCGCATTAGATATTAAAATTAAATTAGGTTAATTTCATTAGCCTTCTTTATTTTTTCTTTTTTTAATTTTCTTATTATAATATATTATATTATATTTTTTTATTTTATTTTCTTTAATTTCTATTTCTTAATTGCTTAATTTCTTATTTTTTTAATTACTTAATTTCTTTAATAAT
>JAZLBY010000040.1:0-3993 GCA_045613965.1 Candidatus Scatovivens sp. | reverse complement strand
TCTGTATCAATATTTTTAACCTCTACAATATTTAAATTTACTTCTTTATTTATCATTTTTTCAAGTTCTGCTTTTAATGCTTCTGATAAGTTTCCACCTTTACCGATAACTAAACCTGGTTTAGCTGTGTAAACGTTAACTTTTACGAATTTAGCAGTTCTTTCGATTTCTATTTTTGAAATTCCACTAATAAATAGTTTCTTTTTCACATATTCACGAATTTTATGGTCTTCAACTAGGTAATCAGCAAAGTTTTTAGAATCTGCATACCATTTTGAGTTCCAATCTTTGATAACTCCTACTCTAATTCCATTTGGATGAACTTTTTGTCCCATCGTAAATATCCTCCTTTCTCTTATTTACTTTCTCTTAAAACTATTGTTATATGACTTGTTCTTTTTCTAATTCTAACAGCTGATCCTTTTGCTGCTGGTCTAATTCTTTTTAATGTTGGACCTTGGTTTGCATAAATTTCTGCAACATAAAGGTTAGCTCTGTTCATGAAATGATTATTTTCTGCATTAGCGATAGCTGAATTTAATAATTTCTCTAATAATTCAGCTGAAGCTTTTGGTGCGAATTTTACTATTCTTGAAGCTTCTTCTACTTTTTTACCTCTTAATAAGTCAGCAACTATTTTAACTTTTCTAGCTGAAATTCTTGCATAACTTAGAGTTGCTCTAGCTTCTGCTACTTGAGTTTTCTCTCCCATTTTTTCCTCCTTTATATTTGAGCTCTTAAAACTTAAGAGTTATAATTTTTTATTTTTTTGTTGTTTTGTCTCCTGCGTGACCTTTGAATGTTCTTGTAGGAGCAAATTCTCCTAATTTATGACCGATCATTTCTTCTGAAATATATACAGGAACATGTTTTCTTCCATCATGAACAGCTATTGTATGTCCAATCATTTGTGGATATATTGTAGATGCTCTTGACCATGTTTTTAATACTTCTTTTTTACCTGTTTCGTTCATAGCTTCAACTCTTTTTAATAATTCTGGAGCTACATAAGGTACTTTTTTGCTTGATCTTGACATGTTTTATCTCCTTCCTTAAATATTACTTTCTATGCAGCAATATTATTTTCTTCTCTTAACGATAAATTTATTTGATAATTTCTTTTTATTTCTTGTTTTGTATCCAAGTGCTGGTTTACCCCAAGGAGTCATAGGTCCACTATGTCCAACTGGTGCTCTACCTTCACCACCACCATGAGGGTGATCGTTAGGGTTCATAACAGATCCTCTTACTGAAGGTCTGATACCTAAGTGTCTTGTTCTACCAGCTTTTCCTAATTTGATGTTTTCGTGATCGCTGTTACCGATTGTTCCGATTGTAGCTCTACATCTTACAGAAACTAATCTCATTTCTCCAGATGGTAATCTAACGTGAGCATATGCTCCTTCTTTAGCCATTAATTGAGCTTCTTGTCCAGCAGATCTTACTAATTTTCCACCTTGTCCTGGATTTAATTCAATGTTGTGAATTAATGTACCAACTGGGATGTTAGCGATTGGCATTGCATTTCCTGGTTTGATATCTGCGTTTTCTCCAGAAACTACTTTGTCTCCGTCTGTTAATCCTTTTGGTGCTAAGATGTAAGCTTTTGTTCCATCTTCATATTCGATTAATGCGATGTTTGCACTTCTGTTTGGATCGTATTCGATACCGATTACAGTAGCTGTCATATCGTCTTTTAATCTTTTAAAATCAATTATTCTATATTTTTGTCTGTTTCCACCACCTTGGTGTCTAACTGTTATTCTACCATATGAATTTCTACCAGCATTTTTCTTTTTAGTAGCTAATAGAGATTTTTCTGGAGTTTTTTTAGTGATTTCTTCGAATGTTGAAGAAGTCATATTTCTTCTTGATGGTGTATATGGTCTATATTGTTTAATTCCCATTTTTATTTCTCCTTTATAATTATTTATTCTCCGGGTTTTATTTCCCGATAACATTAATTTGAAATTAAGCTCCCATTACTTCGATTGAATCTTTGTATTTTTTAGAAACTTTAACTTCTTTTCCACCTTTTCCTAAATATTTCATATCAGAAACGTTTGTATCGATTGTAACGATAGCTTTTTTCCAATCTGAAGTTCTACCTTGGTGTACTCCTACTCTTTTTTCTTTTCCTTTTACAGTCATTGTATTTACTTTTAATACTTTAACTTCAAATAATTTTTCAACTGCGTTTTTAATTTCAACTTTTGTTGCTTTTTTTGCAACTCTGAAAGTGTATTTTCCTTCTTGCATATCAGCGCTACTTTTTTCAGTAACAACTGGAGCTAATATAATTTCTTCTGCTACCATAATTATGCGTACACCTCCTCTAATTTTTTGATTGTATCAACTGTTAATACTAATTTTTTGTATTTTAATAAGTCGAATACGTTAATTGTATTTACTGAACTTGTTCTTACGTCTGCTAAGTTTCTAGCTGATTTTTGAACGATTTCATTGTTTGTTGGTAATACTACTAATGCTGTTGCATCAACTTTTAAGTTTTTCATAGCATCTGCCATTTGTTTTGTTTTGATTTCTTTGAAATCAAATTTATCAACTACTACTAAATTGTTTTCTAAAACTTTTGAGCTTAATAATGATTTAATAGCTAATTGTCTTTCTTTTTTGTTTACTCTATATTTATATGATCTTGGTTTTGGTCCTAATGCAATACCACCTTTGATCCATTGTGGAGCTCTGATAGATCCTTGTCTAGCTCTACCTGTTCCTTTTTGTCTCCAAGGTTTTCTTCCACCGCCTCTTACTTCAGATCTTGTTTTTGTGCTTTGTGTACCTTGTCTTTGATTAGCTAAATAGTTAACTAATACTGTGTGTACAACTGCTTCATTTGGTTCGATTCCGAAGATTTCTTCTTTTAAATCTACTGTGCTAACCTTTTTTCCGTTTACATTATATACATCTATACTAGGCATTTAATCTTCCTCCTTCCCTCTATTTAGATGCTTTAACTGCATTTCTTATTTTTAATATGCTACCTTTATTTCCAGGTACTGAACCTTTAATTAAAATAGCGTTTTTATCTAAGTCTACTTTTACAACTTCTAAGTTTTGTACAGTAACTTTTTCAACACCCATATGTCCTGGTAATTTTTTACCTTTAAATACTCTACCTGGTGTTGATGTAGATCCCATAGATCCTGGTCTTCTATGATACATAGAACCATGTCCCATAGGTCCTCTGTGTTGTCCATGACGTTTGATAACACCTTGGAATCCTTTTCCTTTTGTGATTCCTTGGATATCAACTTTATCACCGATAGCAAAAGTATCAACTTTAATTTCGTCTCCTACTTTTACATCTAAGCATTCTTCACATGCTCTAAATTCTCTTAAATGTTTAACAGGAGCTAATTTTGCTCTTTTAAAATGTCCTGCTTCTGGTTTGTTAACTTTGTTTTCTTTAACTGATCCAAATCCTAATTGAACAGCCATGTATCCGTCTGTTTCAACTGTTTTGATTTGAACTACTGGACATGGTCCAGCTTCTATAACTGTTACTGGAATAACATTTCCTTTTTCATCGAATATTTGTGTCATTCCAACTTTTTTTCCGATTAATGTTTTCATTACTTTCTTTTCCTCCTACTATTGGCTGAAACACATTAAAAATTTCAGCTTGGTTTGATTTTTAAAATAATTTCTTCTTATTATAATTTGATTTCGATATCAACACCTGCTGGTAACTCTAATTTCATTAAGCTATCAACTGTTTTTTGTGTTGGATAAAGAATATCAATAACTCTTTTGTGTGTTCTCATTTCAAATTGTTCTCTTGAATCTTTGTGTTTGTGTGGAGAACGTAATATTGTTACGATTTCTTTCTCTGTTGGAAGTGGAATAGGTCCTGAAACTTTTGCTCCTGTTCTCTTAGCAGTATCAACTATTTTTTCAGCTGACTGATCTAAAACAACATAATCATAAGCTTTTAATCTAATTCTGATTTTGTCACTTCCTACTTTTGTG
>JAZLBY010000039.1:0-5945 GCA_045613965.1 Candidatus Scatovivens sp. | reverse complement strand
GATTTCTGTTAATCTTTTAATATTTAAAGCTACTTCTCTTCTTAAGTCACCTTCTACTTTAAATCCTTCCATAGCTTTTCTTATGCTAGCTACTTCATCATCTGTTAAATCTTTTACTCTAGTATCTGGATTAACTCCAGCTTCTTTAAGAATTTTTTGAGAACTTGGTAAACCAATACCATAAACGTATGTTAAACCGATCTCAACTCTTTTTTCTCTAGGTAAATCAACTCCTGCTATACGAGCCATATTTTTTTGCACCTCCATAAATTTTCATCTTTATATTATATTGCATTGTGATTGTCATTCAATAATTAAATCTGAAATGTACTAGCAACGTATACAATTACATCACTAGTAAAATCTAACTACTTCAGACATATATATAAACACAAACATGAATATCATTTCTGACAGCCGCTCCACACTTGTGTTAATATCTAAAACTTTTTTTAATAAAATAAATTATTAGCCTTGTCTTTGTTTATGCTTTGGGTTTTCGCAAATTACTCTAACAACACCTTTTCTTTTGATGATTTTGCATTTTTCGCAAATCTTTTTAACTGATGGTCTTACTTTCATTTTCTTCCCTCCTAAAATATTATTTATCGGTATAAGTAATTATCTTCTTCAGTTCTTGTACACACCGAACTATACTTTAAAAGACTCTCACTTATTTGTTTTATATTTTATTTTGCTCTCCAAGTAATTCTTCCTTTTGAAAGATCATATGGTGAAAGTTCAAGTTTAACTTTATCACCTGGTAGAATTTTAATGTAGTTCATTCTAAGCTTTCCTGAAATGTGAGCTAATACTTGGTGCCCATTTTCAAGTTCTACCTTAAAATTAGTATTTGGTAAAGTCTCAACAACTGTTCCTTCTACTTCGATTACATCTTCTTTAGACATTTAAATCCCCCTTACTTGAAATGCAAATAAGCCTAAACAGGCATATTTATCTCATATTTTATTGCTTTTAGAGCAATAATCTAGAATATTATATACTTTTTTTACAGCATTGTCAATACTTTTGCGTCATTTTCTGTAATTAAAATTGTGTTTTCATAATGTGCTGATAGTGAACCATCTTGAGTAGCAATTGTCCACCCATCTTCTAGTTCCCAAATATCCTCAGAACCCGCCATTACCATAGGTTCTATACATATTGTCATACCAGGTTCTAATCTTGGTCCTTTACCAGCTCGTCCAATATTTGGCACTCCTGGTTCTTCATGCATTTCTTTTCCTATACCATGACCTTGGAATTCTCTTACTAAATTGAATCCATGACTTCTTACATATGTTTCAACAGCATTAGAAATATCACCAATTCTATTTCCAGCTTTAGCCATTTTTAATCCTTCAAAGAAAGCTTGTTTAGTAACTCTTACTAATTCTTTAGCTTCTTCTGAACAATTACCAACTAAAAATGTTCTAGCTGCATCTCCGTGATATCCGTTTTTTAAAACAACTAAATCTACTGATACTATATCACCATCTTTAATAATTGTTTTACTATCTGGAATACCATGGATAACAACATCATTTATTGAAACACAAAGTGTTCCAGGGAAGTTTGGAACTCCCCTTACTCCACTTGGATATCCTTTTTGTGCAGGAATACCACCATGTTCTTTAATAAATTTTTCTGCTAAATTATCAAGTTCTAATGTAGACATTCCTGGTTTAATTATTTTTTCGATATAATCATATGTTAATGCAGTTAACTTACAAGCTTCTTTCATTAACTCGATTTCTCTTTTTGATTTTATACTAATCATCTTTACTCCTCATTAAATTTCAGATCCAGTAAATTAATCAAAATATCATTTATATCTTATTTGTTTTTTAGATATTCGATTACATCAGCTGCAACTTCATTTTTCATTCTATTAACAGCTTGACTTAATACTGTTGAATATAATGCACCTGTTTCTTTATAGTAATCAGCAACTGGTGCAGTTTCTCTATGGTAAACTTCTAATCTATTTTTAGCTTTCTCTAATTTGTCATCATCTCTTTGATATAAAGCTGCTCCACATTTATCACAAACTCCATCAACTTTTGAAGGATTTAATACTGTGTTATAAATTGTTTTACATTCTGAATTTGAACAAATTCTTCTATTTACTATTCTTTCTAGAATTTCTGCTTCTGGTGTTTCTAAGTTAACAACTATATCGATTTTTTTACCTTCTTTTGTTAACATTTCATCTAAAACTCTAGCTTGATTTACTGTTCTTGGGAAACCATCTAATATTAATCCGTTTTGAACATCATCTTCTTTTAATCTTGATGTTATTAATTCTACTGTAATTTCGTCTGGAACTAATTCTCCTTTTGTAATATACTCATTAGCTTTTTTACCAATTTCTGTTCCTTCGCTAATATATTTTCTAAAAATATCTCCACTTGAGATTGCTGGAATAGCGAATTCTTTTGAAAGAATTTCTGCTACACTACCTTTTCCTGAAGCTGGTGCTCCTAACATTATAATTACCATAAAGATTCCTCCTATATATAATTTGTTTTATGAACTAAATAAGTGACATTTTATTTAAAAAATATCATTTAGTTAATTCGTAAAACTATTTGTCTTTAATAAGCACATATGGGTGGCATAAAGCCACCCTCTTCTGTGCAATATATATTATTTCTCTAAAAATCCCTTATAATGTCTCATTACTAATTGAGATTCTAATTGTTGAACTGTTTCAAGCGCAACACCAACAACGATAAGAATTGATGTTCCACCGAAAGAAATATCAATGCTTGAAAATCTCGTTAACATTGGAAGAATTGCTATTAAACTTAAGAATATAGCTCCAAACCAAGTTAATTTACCTAATATTGAAGAAATATATTCTGTTGTAGGTTTACCAGCTCTAATACCTGGGATAAATCCACCGTTTTGTTTAATATTTTGTGCTACTTCAGCTGGATTAAATGTTGCATATGTATAGAAGAATGTGAATCCTACTATTAATAATAGATATACGATAGCGTTAGCTAAAGAATATCCCCAAGCAACACTTGATGTTGATGTAGCAATTGAGAATTGATATAACCCTGCTAAAAATCCAGTTGCACCAACCATTGCTGCTTCTGGAGCAAATATTTGAATCATCATTGCAGGGAATGTCATGAATGATGATGCGAAAATTACAGGCATTACACCAGCCATTGCTAGCTTAAGTGGAATGTGTGTATTTTGTCCACCATACATTTTTCTTCCAACTACTTTTTTTGCATATTGTACTGGAACTTTTCTTTCAGCTTGTTGTACGAATACAACACCAGCTACGAAAAGAATAGCACCAATTATAATAGCAAGTGTAGTAATAATACCAACTGTGCTTACTACTTTATCTACTACAATTATATTCCAAAATGTAACTAAAGCAGATGGTAATCCTGAAACGATACCAATGAAAATAATCATTGAGATACCATTTCCAATACCTTTATTTGTGATTTGATCTCCTAACCACATAAGTACTGCTGTACCTGTAACTAAAGATAGAACTACTGTAGCACCTGTTAAGAATCCTGGATTAATAAAGATTCCTGAAGCGCTATAAGAAATGTAGATTCCTAAACCTTCAATTACTGCTAAAACTAATGTTAATAGTTTTGTATAGAAATTAATTTTTTGTTTTCCTGCTTCTCCACCTTCTTTAATTAATTTCTCTAGTGAAGGTATAATCATTCCCATCAATTGGATAACAATTGATGCTGTGATATATGGAGTTATTGTCATCGAGAATATTGATAAATTTGAAAAAGCACCACCTGATATTGTATCGATTAAGCCCATAAGGCTTCCAGTTGCTGATTGCATTTGCTCAGCAAGAGCAATTGTATCAACACCTGGAACTGTTATAAAACAGCCAAATCTAAATATAACTATTAATACTAATGTATATAATAATTTTTTTCTAATTTCTGGGGTTTTCAATGCATTTTTAATAGTTTTAAACAACTAAATCACCTCAATCTTTCCACCTGCAGCTTCGATTTTTTCTGCAGCAGCTTTAGTAAATCTCTTTGCTTTAACTGTTAGTTTCTTATCTAAGTTACCTGTAGCTAAAACAACTATTCCATCATTTATTTTTCCAATTATTCCTTCTGCTAATAAGCTTTCAGCTGTAACTTCTTTAGCTTCAGATTTATTAAGCATTGTTAAAGTTACTTCTGTGTAGTTTTTAGCATGAATATTTGTAAATCCTCTTTTTGGTAATCTTCTATATAATGGTGTTTGACCTCCTTCGAATCCTCTTCTAACACCACCACCAGATCTAGCTTTTTGTCCTTTATGTCCTCTTCCTGATGTTTTTCCTAAACCAGAACCGATTCCACGACCTACTCTTTTTCTAGTTTGTTTTTTAACAGCTGGTCCGATATTTCCTAATTCCATCAATTTGCACCTCCTCTATATGTTTTTTCTATTTCCGATTTTTATTATATCATTAATAAATATAATTTCAAATATTTTTTATTCAAAAATATTATAAGATTTCGCTAACTTTTTTTCCTCTTTTTTTAGCAACTGATTCAACAGTTTGCATGCTTTTTAAAGCTTCGATAGTAGCATATACAACGTTTCTTGGGTTATTTGTTCCAATAACTTTAGAGTTGATATCTTTGTATCCTGCAAGTTCTAATACAGGTCTTACGCTACCACCAGCGATAATTCCAGTACCTTGTGCACCTGGTTTTAACATAACGCTAGCGCTACCAAATCTTCCAACAAATTCATGTGGGATTGTTGTTCCAACGATTGGAACTTCTATTAAATTCTTTTTAGCTTCTTCAATAGCTTTTTTGATTGCATCTGGAACTTCAGCAGCTTTACCATTTCCAACACCGATATGTCCGTTTTCATCTCCAACAACAACTACAGCGCTGAATCTAAATGTTCTACCACCTTTAACAACTTTTGCAACTCTATTGATAGCTACTACAGTCTCTTTTAATTCTACTGATCTTTCTTCCATGAGAATATTTTTTCCTCCTTCTTTCAAATTGAATCATTCTACTTACGTAGAAACGATTTAATATAAGAATCATTTTCAATAATTTTTATTAGAAATCTAATCCTGCTTCACGAGCTGCTTCAGCGATAGCTTTAACAACACCATGATATACAAATCCACCTCTATCAAAAACTACTGTTTTGATTTTTTTGTCTAAAGCTTTTTTTGCAACTAAAGCTCCAACTTCTTTAGCAGCTTCAACGTTTGCTGCTTTTGTTTTGATTTCTTTATCTAATGTTGAAACATATACTAATGTTTCAGCTTTATCATCATTTATAATTTGAGCAATTATATTTTTATTAGATTTTGTAACTGCAAGTCTTGGGCATTCTGCTGTTCCGCTGATTTTAGCACGAACTCTAGCATGACGTCTTGCTCTTTCAGTTTTTCTATCTACTTTATTGATCATTGTTTTCTCCTTTCTAGGTTTTCTTTACGGGGTATATTCAATCCCTCATATTAATACCTTTAAGGGATTAAATATACCCCCTAAAGTTTACTTTTAACCTATTATTGAACATTATAATTTAAATTCTATTTTTTACCAGCTTTACCTTCTTTACGTCTAATAGTTTCTTCAGCATATTTAATACCTTTTCCTCTATAAACTTCAGGTGGTCTTTTTGTTCTAATAACAGCTGCTGTTTGACCAACTACTTCTTTATCCATACCTTTAACGATGATTTCGTTTGCGTTTGGAACGTCGAAAGTAATTCCTTCTGGAGCTTCAACTTCAACTGGATGAGAGTAACCTAAGTTTAATAATAAGTTATTTCCTTTTTTACTTGCTCTATATCCAACTCCGTTAACTTCTAATTTTCTTTCGAATCCTTTTGTTGTTCCTTCGATCATGTTGTTTAATAATGTTCTTGTTAAACCATGTAAACTTCTGTTTTCAGCTTCGTCGTTT
>JAZLBY010000038.1:0-19802 GCA_045613965.1 Candidatus Scatovivens sp. | reverse complement strand
ACGCAAATGTATTGAAAATATTACATTTATGAATTATTTCTACCGTTTTGAAATACAAATGACATATTTTTCTACAACATTCTACTTGTATTTACTTTTTGAGTATAATAAAATAATAATGAGATATTACAAAAGAAAGGGTTTGTCATGAAACTATCTGATAACGTCGTAGTTTCTAACATAGATGGAGAGAATCAATTTTTAATTGAACTTATCACACCTGTTGATATGAGCATTACCTTAGAATACTCGCATGTATCTTTTTCTTCTAAGAAAAAAAGAAGATCAAAAAAAGAAACAAACGAATTACTTATGGAAAGACATGGAAAGCTATATATAGCTCCTATTCTTATTAACGATAGTGATAAAAAAATCTATTTTAGATTAAAGGACAGTGCTAATAAAATAATAGTTTTAGATTCAATGCAAGAATTTGAATTTATACCAGAAGAAGTATCGGAAGATTTCGGTACATTCTCTGAAGAAGAAATTAATCTTGCAATGGAAACAGCTTGCGAAACAGATAACGTAGTTGCTGTACCTGAAACAATGGCTCTTATGCCAATGAATGATAGAGATCTTATACATCCAAGACGTGGTCTTAGATTCTCATATAGACTTAACAAAAAAATTAGATTAATAATATACAAACTATTTAGAAGACTTCCAAATTTCATTACTGGAAATTATAGAAGAAGAATAAATTTATAAAATAAAAAAAATTAATGCAGAAGGTGCGAAGCACCCTCTGCATTTTTGTTTGGAGTTTTACGTTTTGTAATCTAACGGAATTTATCCCAGGTTTTCGATATCCTTAGGACCATAAATCCAGCAAGGGAAGCTGTACTTACAATACTTCTGGTCAAATCCATTTCTAAACCCTTCAGTGAGAATGTCTCCACTCCACTGACCATAATTATAGATATTAGGGTCATTAACAAGAATTTTACCTTCATCAGTGATACCATAGTAAACGATATAATGACCACCATCTGTGAAAATGGATTCTTTAGTCACATTAGCTATTACTACTTGTCCATTTTTTAATGCATCTTCAACTTCCTGCCAATTATACACCATCTTAACTTCTAATCCACAATCTTCTGCAGATTTAGAAAAAAGTCTATAATCAGAACCGACTTTAGTGTTATATTGTCCATAATCTTCAGCAAGTTCATCAGGCATAATCATGCGATCAAGCAAATAACTATACACCATAGCACAACTTGTAATACCACAACCGTGGCTAGATACAGTACCGTGATTACCATAGTTGGTATACGGATAAGATTGTTGGATGAGATGAGGAACTTCAGTAATTTTTTCTACATATCCATCCATACTTACCATCGGCTCATTTCCAACAGGATTATAAGGAATTGTATATCTATAGTCACGAATACCATAGACACATGTTCCATCTTCCCAAGTTTCAATGAGTCTAATTGCTAAAGGATCATCTTCATCTAACGTTTGTACCAATGCAGGAATATTGATTTCAGGATGATAAGTTAACTCAGTCTTCATATCAATCTCTTCTATCATATTTTCCTGATTAGGAATTGTGGATTCAACTTCGGAGACAACAGGCATACTCAAAAGTTTTAACTCAAAATCAGATCTTGTTTCAGTATAAGCAATGGGCTCGCAGGGCTCAGGCTCTTCTTCAATAGAATCAATTTTGGTAAACACGATTTCGGGTATATCTTTATCCAACAAGGAGTTGATGCTTTCAGTGATTTCTCGTTTTAATTCATCGGTATCGATGCTTCCGGCTGCGTAGACAAGAACTGCGGTCGACATTAAAATCGCCATAATTGTTGTCAGAACGATCATAGTTCTTAAAGTCCGTTTACGCCACATATAATGTACCTCCTGCCTTTCGGCATATTAAAAATTTAGCTTAAAGCTATCCAATTATATTATACCACATTTCCATTTTTTGTTCAAATTTCGCCATTTTTTACCTTATAAAATACGAAAAAACCGCAGATACATCTGCGGCCTTCCATAAAAAATCTACGCGGTAATAATCTTCACTCTTAGTTACATTTTAGGTTGCTACTTACTTGTTATATTTCTCGTACCACTCATCTTCAACAACATTAATGTCTAAATGATTTGTTCCAAAAAGTGCTTCACAACCTTTATTAGTATATTGCCATATTGCTGGTTCTAAACCAGGTATTGCTTCTTCATTTGAAGCATAATTCTTTGCTGGGATATTTATCTTAAGCCCATAATGCGCAACCCAATACTGAGGCGCACTTTCATGATAACCATATTCATTCATGGCATCTGCATTAGCATATACTATAAATTCATTTTCATAGATAGATTTGACATACTCTAAAACTTCTGTCTGATCTGTCCCGTTTTCTAAATCAAGCATAAAAGGATATTTATTATATTTTAGTTCAACACCCTCTATTGCTTCTTGATAGATAGCATACTCTTCCTTAAATGATTCTTCTGTAGACCCTGATGGATACATGTATAAACCGTATGGCACCTTCATCTCATCCAGTGCTTTAACGATTTTTTGCCAATTTTTGTTCACTTGTTTTGATCTAGTAACTTGAACATAATAACCAGCAAATTTACATGATCTTTGCGCTCTCTTTGTGAATTCTTTAAATTCTTTTATAGATCCATATTCACTACCCCAATTAAAATCTGAGATATCAAATAAAACCTTTTTCATAGAGACACTATCATCAATCAAGTAACCAACAGTTCCATCAAACTTAACTTTATACCAATTTTCAACTTTTTCTATTACTTCAACCTTATCACCTAAACAGAGTTCATCTATTATTTTTCCGTCTAGTGCTGGTTCTTCTCGAAAATTGACATATGTGTATACCACTAAGCCTTCGTTTAATTTTACTGTCTCTTTTGAATCATTATTTACTAGGTACGCTACACCACCTAAAATTAAGATTATTAATACTACTACCGATATTTTTGTAATTCTACTCATCATGCCATTCCCCGCTATACAAATACCGCTGTAGATTTTTTCGTCATCTTTTTGCATTTAAGCTTAGTATTAACCTTCGCTAAACTGACTTTATAAAAAATGACTTGCACAATTATATCATATTTTCCATACCTTTTCAACTTTATGTTAACACTTGTAAATTGTTTAGTCCTTTTTTCCACAAATAATACAAAAATGTGAATTACTTCCGTTTCCCAAAGCAACTCACATTTTTATTATCTAAAATCTTTTATTCTTTCTCTAAAATCATTAAAATCAGTTAATTTCCATGACCAATTTTCTTCTGATTGTATACCTGGAATATTTGTTCTTGCACTATCATCTAATCCTAGAATATCTTGTGCTGTTATTATAGCAATTTTCGCTTTACATTTTGAACAATATTGCATAATTCCTATATTAACATTTATATCATAGCATTCATTTCTTCTTAAGAATTCCTTTAAGTTTTCTTTATCCCAATCACTTAATGTCTTATACCATCCATGTATTGTTTGACAGTCATGATTTCCTGGGAAAATTACTACGTTTTCATGTTCATTATCTTTATCATGATGATGCCAAAGTTCTAAAGCAAATTGTAAAATCTTTTGTCTTGTAAAACCATAATGTTCTCTTAATGCAATTGTCTCATCTCTTATATCGCCAAGATCTTCTATAATTAAATCATCTTTATTTATTCCTGCTTTAAATAATTCTTCAAAGAATGGATAGCTTAAACCATCACAATATTCTCCTTCTTTTCCTGATTTACCAATAGGAATTCTAAAGAATGAATCGTAACCTCTAAAATAATCAACTCTTATCTTATCAAACATTTTAAGCATATATTTAAAACGTCTAATTAAATATTGATAATTATCTTTTCTCATATTTTCAATTGAATATACTGGATTTCCCCATTTTTGACCATCTTCATTAAAATAATCTGGTGGAGTTCCTGATTCATATGTAAAATGACCATCTTCCATCTCAAAACATTCTGGATGAAATCTAGTTTCAGCTGATTCAAATACAGGATATACTGGCATATCACCTAATAATTTAATACCTTTTGAATTCGCATATTTTTTTAAATCCATCCATTGTTTATAAAGAATATATTGTAAGAAAAGTGTATATTCTATTTCTTGTCCCTTTGTTTCATGCAAAAATTGAGCATATTCTATTATTTCAGGAACTTTTATAAACTCATAATAATCATCTGTTTTAGTAAAATTATAATAAGCTTCTTTATAATATTTTTCTTTATAATCATCATAAATTGCTCTATCTTTTATTTCTCTTGGTTCTGCATTTTTTATTAATCCAGATTCTTTTAATAAATCTAGAGATATATAATCTTCTTCTAATGCATAATAACTTGTTGGCGAATATGGTAAATTGTTATTTGCGCATATTGGTAAAAGATTCCAATATGTCATACCATTTTCATGTAAAATATCAATAAATTCATAGGCTTCATAACCAAAATCACCTATTCCATATTTAGTTGGAAGTGAAAATATTGGAAGTAATATTCCTTTTTCTTTCATATCCTATTTCCTCTTTCGTTTATAATTATCTAATAATATTATATCTATATAAAATTTCTAAATCAATATGAATTAATTATAATTTCAAAAATAAAAAAGCCCTACTACTTTTTAGGTAGTAGGGCTAAAACTAGTCATCAACTCTTTCTCTATCTTCTCTTTGTCTATCAGGCATTTTAACAACTTTACCAGTTGCATATAATACCTTATTGTCTTCATCAAATTTTTTCTTTCTATCGTCATTAATGATATCTATTTCTTTACGAGTTAAATCATATTTTTCTTTTTGTTTTAACATTTTCTTGTATTCGTTAATAACTTGTCTAGAAACACTATCAAATTTTAAAAATCTTGTTACTTTATTTTTGTATCTTTCTTGCACTCCATCATATGATGCATCACATGGTATAAATGGTACGTTTTCTAACTTCTTAGCTGCAAGTTCCATCATGTGAGCATAAACTTCTTCACCATACATTATTCTTGCATATTCCATTATAGGTACAATTTCTGTACCTCTTAAAAGGTTAGCGCCAATTGTAGATGAATTTGTAACGTCACCATCTTTTTCAATTTCAAAATATGTAGCTGGATAACAAATTTCCCAGTCACTTAAGAAGCCTTGCTCTAATGTTAATTTACATTTTTTACCATCTTCTTCATATTCATGAACAAGTACATACCCTTGTTTCTTTTCACCTAAATTCTTACCAAATGTAAGGGCATCGACAAAATCGCTAACTGCTCTTTCAGGTCCAATACCTTTCTTTAATTTTTCAGGAACTTGTGGTGCAACTTTCATTCTCTTATAAAATTCCCTCATTAAGTCTGTCGGAATATGATCCTTTTGTAATAATAACCTTTGCACAAAATTTAACTCTTGTTTTGTTTTCATAATAATAACCCCCTTTATAAAACAAAAACATATTTAGTACTATGTACCAAATATGTCTACTAAAGCTATTATTATATTAAACAAAAATTGAGACTTATATTTAGTACAACTTGTACTAGTAAGTCTCATATTTTAAAATAGCACCAGGTTTTGTTTCCGCCTTTGTTGATGCTATTCCATTTTCATGGTTATTACTCCCCTACAAGTACATTATAGCACATTTTCAATATTATGTCAACTATCTGTAGGAAGATTTGATTTTTACTCATAAAATGAATAATCCCGGAGCCACGCGGCCCCGGGATTTTCTCATGTCTTTAATTGTTAACTTCTACAGGCTCGATATGCCAAATGTCTTCAGCATATTCGAGGATCGTACGGTCAGAAGAGAACTTACCGCTATGAGCGGTGTTCTTGAATGCCTTTCTCGTATAGTGAGTCAGGTCGCCCGTCTGCTGTTCGAAACTATAATCTGCGATAGCCTTCAGAGTCGTCTTGATATAAGACTCCAGGTCGTACATTACATAGTACTTATCGTCATACAGCAAAGTATTAACGAGGTCCCAGTAAGTAGCCTTCAGATTTCTTTCGCCCTTCAGATAAGACAGAAGGTCAACGACTTCCTTATTGGCTTCGAGAATAGTATGATGGTTGTAGATAGGCTTAATGCGCTTAAGTTCTTCAACTGTCGCACCAAAAATATAGTTGTTCTTGGAACCGGCTTCCTCAACGATTTCAATGTTAGCTCCATCAAGAGTACCGATGGTAGGAGCACCGTTCATCATGAACTTCATATTACCGGTACCAGATGCTTCGGTACCTGCAGTACTAATCTGTTCAGAGAAGTTTGCACCAGCATACACCTTTTCGGCGTAGCTAACATTAAAGTTAGTGAGGAATACGACACGCATCTTCTCATTGACTTCAGGATCGTTGTTAACGAGATTCTGAATGTCTTTGATCAGAGCGATGATCTGGATAGCTTTCTTGTAAGAAGCTGCAGCCTTACCACCAATGATGAAAGTGGTCTTATAGAAGTTCTTAAGGTTGCCCTTCTTGAGCTGGTCATAGATATAGAGAATTCTCAGAGCATTCATAAGCTGACGCTTATACTCATGGATTCTCTTTACCTGACAGTCGAAGATGCTCGTAGGATCAACATAGATACCTTCGTGCTTCTCGATGTACTCAGCCAGTCTCTTCTTGGCTTCGAACTTCGTTGCAGCAAATTCTGCAAGAACATCATGATCGTTCTTGTATCTCTCGAGACCTTCGAGAATGGTCATATCGGTAGTCCAATCAGGACCAAGATGCTTATCGAGGAACGCAGCCAGATCAGGGTTTGCCAATCTGAGCCAACGTCTCGGAGTTACACCGTTGGTTTTATTGTTGAACTTCCAAGAGTAACGGCCATACCAATTACTCAAGAGATCTTTCTTGATGATTTCGGTGTGCACTGCAGCAACACCATTGATCTTGCAGCCAACATAGCATGCAATACGGCTCATATGAACGTAGCCTTCCTGGAACATTTCGTACGGATTGATACGATCCCAGGCTGCTTCCTTAACATATCTGCCGTTTTCAAGCTTAGTATTGCAGAAGTAATCTTCCTTCTTCAGCTCATCGATGAGCTTCTGGTTAATTTCTTCTACAACCTTAAACACGTTAGGCAGCAGGTTCTTGAAAAGCAGAATATTCCACTTTTCCAAAGCTTCAGGCATGATGGTATGGTTCGTGTAAGCAAAGCATTCCTTTGCCTTTGCGAACGCTTCATCAAAAGTGTAGCCCTCGAGCTTGAGAAGTCTGATAAATTCCAGACAGCCGAATACCGGGTGGGTATCGTTCATCTGGAAGAAATAATACTGCTCAATGTTGTCGAGAGTACCATGCTTAGCTTTGTGAATGCGGAAAAGTCTCTGCATCATAGCGCTAACGAAGAAGTATTCCTGACGAATACGCAGGATCTTACCTTCGTCGTTTCCATCACTCGGATACAGCCAATCAGAGATTGCTGCTGCAGAGCCATTAGTCTGTCCGTCGATAGGTTCAGCCTTCCACAGCGTGAGCGGGAAAGCATTGGTTTTATAACCTACAACAGGCATCACATAAGGCACTGCCTTAACGCGAGTATCCTGGAATTCTACGATTTCATACTCATCTTCATGAGCTTCGAACCAAGGATCTACGCCAGCGGCAGTCCAGTCATCAGGCTGAGAAATCTGCCAGCCATTTTCATCAAAAGCCTGCTTGAACAGACCGTACTTGTAGTAGAGACCAACTCCGTAAAGCGGCATACCTACAGTTGCGGCAGATTCAATAAAGCAAGCTGCCAGACGGCCAAGGCCGCCATTACCCAGTGCCGGATCATCAACCGCCTCGAGGCAATTGATATCGATTCCAGCTTCCTCAAAAATTTTTCTGGTTTCCTCCAAAAGGCCAGTATTGTTCAGTGCATCAAGCACGACTCGGCCAACGAGGAATTCGATAGAGAAGTAGATTGCAATTCTCTGCTGAGAATACAGATTCTGAGAGTATTCCCAGCTTTCGTGAATTACTTTCTGCTTCACCACATTCGCGATGACACCATTGATCTCATGAGGAGTCAGCTGACCCAGTTCTTTACCGTAAAGGTTCCGAGCAGCGCTCTCGTAATGAGACTTAAGTGTCTGATTGTTGATACTATAAGACATATCACTAACACTCCTTTCATATTGTCCAACAGTTCTAAGTTACGATCATCTCTCTTAACAAAAATACCTCCTTTTGAGAGAGACATAAGGATTACACAAGAATTGCTGAAATTTCAGCTAAACTTGCAGTGTTACCTGAAATAACAATGTTATTCCAGCGTGTATTATAACATGGACCAAATGTAAAGGCAACACCATTTTTGATTTTTAGGCAAATAAAAACGTGTAGACCTTTAAAAATCTACACGCCATGAATAATTTATAAAAACCTTATTATTTTTCTTGTATTTGACCTCTTTTTTTCAATTCTTTATCTAAAGCATCTTTATGTTCTTCAACATATGCAACTAAAGATTTACTGTTTAATGGTATAAATCGTCTACCTTGTGTAGAACCACTATAATCCATCATTTTTTGCACTAAATAATATCCGTATACACCTCTTTCAGATCTCATTGCAATATGTTCTAAATATTCTGGTTCATCAACAACTTTAATTTTTCCATTTTTATCAATTGCATCAAGTACATCATATACCCTTTGCTTTTTATATTCTGGAACTGTTTCCATTTTGCTGATTCTCTCTTTTAATTCTCTTTTACATGCTTGTTCTGGTGTTTCGTTTTCCTTTTTCTCTTCAGGTTTATTACCTTGTCCAATTTCAACTCTATAATTATTAGCACTATTTACAAGCTCACTTGCAAGAGCCTCCTTGTTTTCAACAGCAAGCTTATTAAATCCATAAACATCATAGAATGAATATTGTCTTCCTTCTGTAAAACCTGTATCAGGATTTTTCATTACATCAACCATACAATATGTATATTCGTTGTTTGGATCATTATCTCTTTTTCTAAAAGTCATATATCTTTGAAAATCAGGATTATTAACTAAGTATAATCTACCTTTTGCAGACTTTACTATACCCTCAATTACTCTTTTCATATATGCTTTTTCGTCTTCTTTTAATTTAGATTTTTCTACTTCTAATTCAAAACGTTTTTGTAAGTCATATTTAGCTTCACTCATATTACCACCTCACATTTTAAATATTTATCTATTTTTGAAAAAAATCACCCATTCTTTCTTCTATAGCTATTATGTAGCTATAAATCGCGTTTAAGCAATCATCTTCAGAAATATCGTCTTTTTCTAAGTTTTTCATTTGTTCATGAAGTAAAAGATCACCTTTTACCTTTTTATTTCTACATAATTTTTCAAATACCATTAAAGTTTCTTGAAGTTCATCTTTAATTTCTTCTCTTTTTGTTTTTCTATCAAGTTTTGAAAAAGTATCAATAAGATTCCTATAAACTTCCATTTGATTTCACCTATCTTTCTTCTTTTCTATAAAGTTTATTTATCTCACTTACTGATTTAAATCTAATATCAATATTTTCTGGATCTTTACCTGCAAGCATTAATTTTAATTTTCTAGCAGGACTTAATTCCTCAAATCTTGCTTTTGCAGCAATAAAAGCTTCCTCTACCATAAATTCATATTCCTGACATTCAGCTTTCTTTTCTTTTTCAATATTAGGAATATCTTTAATTAATTTTTCAATTTCTTCTTTAAGTTCTGTAATCTCTTCAGGAGTTAAACCAGGAAATTCAGCTAGAGCATTTAATAATCTTTTGTAATGATGTTCTGCTTCTCTTTCATTAAAAGGTCCCATCATTGCAGATACACCATATCTGTGTTCATATTTTAATGCATCAATTACTGCTAAAACCTCTTGTTTTTTAGTTCTTTTTAGTCTATCAATATAAGTATTGTTTGATACGTCAGCTACCGCTGCTACATCGAATTTTTTGTCCATTTAAAAATCCCTCCTACAAAAAAACATATTTAGCGTTTGCTAAATATGTCTACCAAAGAATTTCTTTTCATAAACAAAAATTGAGACCATAGTAGCAAACATGCTAGTAAGTCTCATATTTTAAAATAGCACCAGGTTTTGTTTCCGCCTTTGTTGATGCTATTCCATTTTCATGGTTATTACTCCCCTACAAGCTTATTATAACACATTTTTAAAATTATGTCAACTTCATTTCTTTATAGTTAACGTAACCTTTACAATTATTTTCATTTATGATATCATTAATGTAGATTTGCATTTCATTGCAAACTATATTTTAGGAGGTATGAACATGAAGGCGAATCGGATTTTCTGCAAGGTACTTGCGCTGGTAATCATCATCACGATGATCGTTACCGCACTGGCATCCACTGTTGCTGCAGCGTCTAGCGAGAGCTTGCCTCTCTACTGCACTGCGCGCGTCGTAAACGCTACCAAACTTAACCTCAGGCGTGAGCCCCAAGGTGAAATCATTGGTAAACTTGCCACTAACAAGACTGTAACTATCCTGAGCCAAATTGACCGCAACGGTTACTACCATGTTCGCGTTGATGAAACGGGACTTGAATGCTACGCCTATGGCGAGTATCTGGAATTCGTAGCTTACCAAGTACAAAACACTCCGGTTATTGTGCCTGGATTTACCTACGAACCCGATGAAGAGATTACCTATCCCGAGATTTTCGAATCTGAAGGTGAAAAACCGGGTTACTTTAAGGGAGCCACTCTGGTGGTTACTTCTGAGAAGCAACTCAACTTCAGAAAGAAGCCTTCTCGTAAAGGGTATCGTCTCAAGTACCTGTACCGCGGCGACAAGCTCGAGATTGTTTCCTCTACCGTTACAAATGGATATATTCTGGCCAAGGATCTCTCCGATGGAATGATCGGATATGTATCTCTTGATTATGTCCAACTCGACGGAACAGTAGGAACTTTCCCGGAAGTTTGCACTTGTAATTGTACCTGTAACTGCAGTTCGTGTTGCTCTAACAAGTAACGCGATGCACGTCCCTTCATTACTAAACGACCTCAAAACTATTCGGGAAGCCTTAAGATTGCAATAAATTGCACTTAAGGTCTTTCTTTTTTTATTCTCTCACTTTACATAAATTTGTTAAATCGGCTATTTTATGTTATAATATACTTGTATACGTTCATACGTACGAAGGGAGAGATATAAATGAAACGTAGACAACATTGTTATAACACTTTTCCAGATTTGGATACATTTATTGATGCTATTATCATCTTCACAGTCTTATTTGGTGTACCTTATTTCTTAGGTTATCACGGATATAGAATTTTCTTTAATGGTACACACGAAGATTGCCAAACTTTTGGAGCTTTCATTATGTTTGGTATACCATGCATTGGCTATCTAATTGATAGATTTTTATACATCTTCGGATTCAAAGTTGATGAGCATTAATCTTCCAGGAAAAGTCCCCGGCAAACTGGCCGGGTTTTTTCGTTTTTATAGACAAAAAAGATAGGCCTTAGCCTATCTTTCGTTTTTTATATATTATTTTAAAAATCCATTTACAATTTTTTCTTCCGCTTCTTCTTCTGAAAGACCTAATGTCATAAGTTTTGTTAATTGTTCTCCAGCAATTTTTCCAATAGCTGCTTCATGAACAAGTCTTGCATCAACGTCATTTGCTAAAATTTCTGGAACAGCTTTTACAACACCTTTATCCATAATAATAGCATCACATTCAACATGACCATAACAATCTGTATTACCTTCAACGTTAGAATAAAATTCTTGTTTTGATGTATCTTTTGCAACACTTCTTGATACAACATGTGTACTTGCGCCTTTTCCATTTAAAGCTACATTAAATATTGTTTTTGCATATTGATTTCCGTGTGTCATAATTTTTTCTGATACTATAAAATTAGCACCTTCATCAAGTTCCCCTACTGTTTCTCTTATTGTAGAATCTACTCCTTTTATTTGAACAGAATCCATTTCTAATGTAGCATCTTTTTTCAATTTAACTACTGTTTTTGGATTTAATATTCTTTCCCCTGTTCCTTCTCCAGAACCATAATGTTTTTCAATATATTTAACTTTAGCACCTTCTTCTAAGTAAAATGTATGGATTCCATCATGTCTTGAAAGCATATGATGATCATTATGAATACCACATCCAGCAATAATTGTAACATCTGCATTTTTTCCAATATAGAAATCATTATATACTAAATCTTCTACGCCTGATTCTGTAATCATAACTGGTATATGAACAAATTCTTTTTTAGTTCCTTCTTTTACAATAATATCTATTCCTGGTTTATCTTCTTTACTTACAATACTTATATTTTCTGTAGAACCTCTTAATAATCCTTTTCCATTTTTTCTAATATTAAACGCTCCACCAGAATAATCATCTGTATCTGTAATTTGTTTTAATAAATCTTTTTCAAGTTCATTCAAATTTTCCATATTAATTTACCTCCTTTACTTTAGCGCATGCTCTACTTGTTGATGATAATAAGCTTGGAAGTATTTCATCTTTTTTACCTATTTGTTTTACTTTTCCTTTTTCTACAAGAACAACTTCATCCGCAATATTTAAAATTCTTTCTTGATGTGAAATAATAACAATTGATCCTTGAACTGTCTTAGACATATTCTCAAATACTTCAATTAAATTATTAAAACTCCATAAGTCAATTCCTGCTTCTGGCTCATCAAAAATTGAAAGATTTGTTCCTCTTGCTACTACCGTTGCTATTTCTATTCTCTTTAATTCTCCACCTGAAAGTGATGAATTTATTTCTCTTTTCACATAATCTTTTGGACATAAACCAACTGAAGATAAAATATCACAATTCTCAGCAAGTTTTACTTTTCTTCCTACCGATAATTCTAAAAGATCTCCAACTGTTATTCCCTTAAATCTTACTGGTTGTTGGAATGCAAAACCAATTCCTAAATTTGCTCTTTCAGATATTGATTTATTTGTTATATCCTCACCATTAAATATTATTTCTCCAGAATCTGGTTTTTCTATTCCCATTATTATTTTAGCAATTGTTGATTTTCCACCACCATTTGGTCCTGTAATTGCAACAAATTTTTTATCATCAATTACTAAATTAACATTATCTAGTATTTTTTTGCCATCTCTTTCAAAGCATATATTTCTTAGTTCTAGCATAATTCTTTCTCCTTAAATTTATTTTTTTAAAGCACTTCTTTTTATACATTCTCTACATTTAGCTTTATTTATATCATATCTACAATCTAAATTTGTAAGTCCTAAAGTATTATGTACATATTTAGCCAAACTATTTAACGCATCATCACTTAATACTTTTTTCACTCTTTCCGCTTCTTCTTTAGATTTAGTATCATCCATTTCTAAAACTTCTTTAAAAAATAAGTTAACAATGTCGTAAGCTTCTAACGTCTTTTGAGCTATATTTTCTGCTTCTTTAGTAAGTTTTATTTTCCCATAAGCTTCATATTCAACTAGTTCTTTTTCTTTTAAACTATTTAGCGATTTTGTAACACTTGCTTTTGTACATTTCATTTTTTCTGCTATATCTGTTACTCTTATTTCACCAATTTGTTTTTCTAGAACATACATAGTTTTTATATATTCTTCCAACGCCTTAGAAATCATGTTAACCTCCTTTTGTTTACCTTGGTTAACATTTTAACATGGTTTATCTCAAAAGTCAATAAAATATAAGTATTAAAAATAAAAAAAGACTTAAATTATTAATAATAACTTAAATCTTTTTATTACTTATTATTTTTCTTTTAACCATTTTATACTAGTAACATACATAACTTCGCATGCACCTGCTCCACCATCATATCTTACTGCACTTGATTGAAGAACTGGTGTATTTGAACCTTGTGGTGTTGCTGTTACTAAAAATCCTTCTAATTTTATAAAATCATCTACTTTTACTTTTTTAATTAGTCTTTCAATCTTTTTATCTTTTGGAATTATATGATTATTAGAAAGTTTCTTTCCTACTCCTGATAACCCACCAACCTCATTAAATTTTGAAAGTCTATTTGTTTCAAATCTTAAGAATCTACTTGTAAGAGCAGTAAACACTACACAATCATCATACTCATCTTGTGCTAAAAATCCCCATGTTAGTCCTAAATCAATTGGAGATAATGCATCTCTTACATTCATTGGAGCAAATGTTTTTGCAGTAACTACTCTACCATAAATTGTATATTCAGCGCCATAAATAATATCTACATTTTTACCCATCGCAGTTTTAACAACTTTACCACCTAACAAGTCTGATTGTATCGGATCTGGTAAATTTCCTAAACTATCTACATATTCAAATTCTTGTGGTGCTGTAATGCTTATACAATACATAACTACTGCAATAATAACTAAGATTGGTAACCACAATTCTTTTATTATTACAAAAAGAGCACCTTTTGTTTTTTTCTTAGATGTATCTGGATTATTCTTTTCTTCTTCAATTTCAGATAGCCTTTTTAATTCAGCAAAATAAGTTTCTTGATCTATCTGTCCTGTTTGATACTTTAATCTAACCCTAGATATATCATTTTCAAATTCATTCATATTATCACCAAAATAATTGTATCATTAAGAAAAAGAAAAGCAAGAAAAATCTTGCTTTTCACTTAAAACTTTTTCATATTTTCTATTTGTTTTATTACAGCTTTTTTTGCTGGTCCTCCATATACACTTCTTGCATTTAAACAATTTAATAAATCAATTTTTTCATATATAGATTCATCAAATAATTCTGAGTATATTTTATACTCATCAAGTTTTAATTCTTCCAAAGTCTTATCATTATCAATCGCATAGGCTACAAGCTTTCCAGTAACCTTATATGCATCACGAAAAGCCATTCCTTTTTCAACTAAATAATCAGCACAATCAGTCGCATTAATAAAACCTTTTCCAGCAGCTTTTTTCATATTATCTTTTAATACTACCATTGTATCTATCATTGGTGAAAGAATTGTTAAACAATTTTTTACTGTATCTATACTATCGAATATCGCTTCTTTATCTTCTTGCATATCTTTATTATAAGCTAACGGTAATCCTTTCATCATAGTAAGAAGAGTAATTAAACTTCCATATACTCTTCCTGTTTTTCCACGAACAAGTTCACAAATATCTGGATTTTTCTTTTGAGGCATAATTGATGACCCTGTACTAAAAGAATCATCTAGTTCTATAAATTTAAATTCCCAAGAACACCATAAAATTACTTCTTCAGAAAAACGAGATAAATGCATCATAATTATTGATAATGAACTTGCAAGTTCTAACAGATAATCACGATCAGATACTCCGTCTAAACTATTTTCTGTCACATGTTTAAATCCTAATAATTCTTTTTCATATTCACGATCTAAATTATAACTAGTTCCAGCTAAAGCGCAACTTCCAATTGGACATGTATCCATTAACTCAAAACAGTTTTCTAGACGAATATAATCTCTTTTAAGCATTTGTGTGTATGCCATTAAGTGATGTGCAAATGTTACAGGTTGTGCTCTTTGCATATGAGTATATCCTGGCATTACTGTTTCTAAATTTTCTTCTGCTTTTTTTATTAAAGAATCTATCAAGATTTTAATTAATTTCTTTATTTCAATAATTTCTTCTTTAACATACATTTTTAAATCAAGTGCTACTTGATCATTACGACTTCTTGCTGTATGAACTTTTTTACCACTATCTCCTATTTTTTCTGTTAATTTTGCTTCAACAAACATATGAATGTCTTCTGCATTTTTATCTATTTCCAATACTCCACTTTCTAATTCTTCTAATATTTCTAAAAGACCTTTTTCAATTTTTTCATTATCTTCTTTTGTAATTATCCCTTGTTTTGAAAGCATTTTACTATGTGCTAAACTTCCCATTATATCTTGTTTATACATACGAGAGTCGAATCCAATTGAAGAATTGAAATCATTAGTCTTTTCATCTATTCCTTTCTTAAAACGACCATCCCACATTGCCATCTTTCTCACCTACTTTCCTAATAATTTTTTTGCACGAATCTTAGTTGGTAAAGAATATAAGTTAATAAATCCTTCTGAATCTTTTTGATCATAATCATCATCTTCTCCAAATGATGCTGTTTTTTCTGAGTATAAAGAATACTCACTTTCTATACTAGATTTAATAATATTTCCTTTATATAATTTTAATGAAACTGTTCCTGTAACTGTTTTTTGTGACTCATCAACAAATGCTGATAAACATTCACGAAGTGGTGTATACCATTTTGCATTATATAAAAGTTTTCCAAATTCATTTGCAACATGATGTTTAAATTCAAGCATTTCTTTATCTAAACAAACTGTCTCAAGCCATTCATGAGCTTTGTATATAATAGTTCCACCTGGTGTTTCATATACTCCTCTTGATTTCATACCTACTAAACGATCTTCTACTAAATCAATTATTCCAATACCATTTTTTCCACCAATTTTATTTAATTCTTCAATTAAATCTACTACTGGCATCTCTTTTCCATTTAATTTAACAGGTACACCTTCTTTAAATTCAAGTACTACTTTTTCTTCTTTATCTGGTGCACTTTGTGGAGAAACTCCCATCTCTAAAATTTCTTCATATTTTGGTTCATTTTTTACTGATTCTAAATCTAAACCTTCATGTGATAAATGCCATAAGTTTTTATCTTTAGAATAATTTGTTTCTCTTTTAATCTTAAGAAGTATATTGTGTTTCTCTGCATATTCAATTTCATCTTCACGACTTTTAAGTTCCCATGTACGCCATGGCACAATTACAGGCATATCAGGCGCAAAGTTTTTAATTGCTAGTTCAAAACGAACTTGATCGTTTCCTTTTCCTGTACATCCATGACAAATTGCATCTGCTCCTTCTTTTAAAGCTATTTCAACTAACTTTTTACCAATTAGAGGTCGAGAAAATGGTGTTCCTAGTAAATATTCATTTTGATATTTTGCTCCTGCTTTAATTGTTGGAATAATAAAATCATTAACAAGTTCTTCTTTTAAGTCTTCAACATATATTTTTGAAGCTCCTGTTTTTATTGCTTTTTCTTCTATTCCTTCTAGTTCACTATCTCCTTGTCCTACATTTCCTACAACTGCGATAACCTCACAATTATCATAATTTTCTTTAAGCCATGTAATCATAACTGAAGTATCTAATCCTCCAGAATATCCTAATACTATTTTTTTAAATTTATTCATAACAAAATCTCCTTTTTTCTTTTATTTTCTTTAATTAATATTTTTACTTAATAACCTAAATCATTAGAAATTTGTCTCAATCTTCCCCATCCACTAAAGAAGAACTTCTTATATCCCATATACTCTTTCATGCTAATTCTCCTTCCTTTTTTAAAATTTTATATACAAAAAAGCACCTCCAGAAAAATCCAGAGGTGCTTAAATTTAGCACGGTACCACTCTAGTTGCTTATACCACAAACAAACTATAAACAAACTATTTATAGTACCTAATTTCTATATCAAAAAACACCCCTGGAAAATCCAGAGGTGTCATATTTAACACGGTACCACTCTAGTTGCTTATACTTTTAGTATAAACCACTCTTTCCTGTAACGTAGGATTTACGAACTGCCATACTATTATTTCAAACAGTCACTCACAAGGTCTTTTCACATAACCATCGGCTGCTAGACTTCCACTCTGTTCTAGCTCGCTGGAGCTTCATAGCAATGCTACTCTCTTGATCAACGATTTAAATATTGTAAATATTATAACAAACTTTTAGTATATATGTCAACACTATTTTGAATATTATGTTTACTTCACTCTTCTAAATACCATTTTTTATTATGCTTAATCCCTTTATTTATAGTTGATTTCAGTCTTTTTTTATGATATAATTGAAAAGCTTTTTAAGTAATGACAATTTGAAGGAGGGTAACCCAAAATGAAAAGCACATTTGTAATCTTTGGTATGCCCGGTGTCGGTAAAGGCACTCGGCTAAGCAAATTTCTGAACGGTCGGGAAGCTGACTATCAGATCGTGTCCGTCGGCAACATGCTGCGTGCAGCAAGAAAAGCTGGCACTGAAATCGGTCTGAAAGCTGCGTCCTATATGGATAGTGGTGCACTCGTCCCTGATGAAATCGTTAACGCTGCTGTTATCGAAGGCATGAAGGGACTTGATGTGAATCTCATCACTGACGGCTTCCCCCGTACTGTCAACCAGGCTAAGGCCATGATCGAAGCTGACGTCGTACCTACTGTCGTAATCGAGCTTCAGGCTCCTGAGGATGTCATCCTTGACCGAGCTCTTAACCGCATTGTTTGCGAAGACTGTGGTGAAGCATACACCCTCAATGATTACCATCCCCCTAAGGAAACTGGTATCTGCGACAAGTGTGGCGGCAAGCTGATCCGTCGTAAAGACGATGAAGAAGCAACTGTTCTCAATCGCTTCGAGGTATACAAGCGCGATACTCATCCCCTTCTTACCGTTCTGGAAGAAGCTGGCGTTGAAATCTGCGTTCTTGATGCAACCTCTGAAGACATCGATGAGCAGTTCGCTATCCTGATGGAAAAGTATTCTTAAATTTGTAGCCGATAAAGGCAGCGGACTTCCGCTGCCTTTCATCATTTTATTCACACAAAATACATACTTCTTATTTACACAAACAAACTCTTTTTTTCATTTATTTTCCAATACTTTCAATAGCATTTTTTTATTAATTTTTACCATTTTCGAATTCACACAAATTATATAATTCGTTCATAGAATTTTTGCTTTTTATATATATTATCTTAACAATACAAAAATAAACATTCTTTTTTAGGAGGTACATTAAATGAAATTTTTTATTGATACAGCTAATGTAGATGAAATTAGAAAAGCAAATGATATGGGCATTATTTGTGGTGTTACTACAAACCCATCATTAATCGCAAAAGAAGGAAGAGATTTTAAAGAAGTTATCAAAGAAATCACTTCAATAGTAGACGGAGCAATCAGTGGTGAAGTTAAAGCAACAACAGTAACTGCTGAGGATATGATTAAAGAAGCTAGAGAAATTGCTGCAATCCATCCAAATATGGTTGTAAAAATTCCAATGACAATGGAAGGATTAAAAGCTGTTAATGTTTTATCAAAAGAAGGAATCAAAACAAACGTTACTTTAATATTTAATGCTACACAAGCATTATTTGCTGCAAAAGCTGGAGCAACATATGTATCTCCATTCTTAGGAAGATTAGATGACATTGCAACACCAGGAATTGACCTAATCAGATCAATCTCTGAAATCTTTGCAATGCAAAATATAGATTGCGAAATCATCTGTGCAAGCGTTAGAAACCCAATCCACATTATAGATTGTGCTAAAGCTGGAGCAGATATCGCTACAGTTCCATATAAAGTTATTGAACAATGTTTAAAACATCCTTTAACAGATGCTGGAATTGAAAAATTCAAAAAGGATTATATCGCTGTATTCGGCGAATAATATAAATTTCTTCATATTTCTATAAGATAGTAATGACGAAAGGCTAAATGAGCGCTAGTCTTGGGATTTACTATCTTTTATTTTGCCTTCAAAACCTCTAACCGTTGATTTTACTGGCAATTTATGGTATAATATAAGGTAGCACTAAAAAGGAGGTACTCCACATGTTGAAAACAGCAGTTCCTTTCATTGGTTTTCAACCCGCCGTCAGTTACTTACCGACTTACCTTAGAGAGATTGGTTTCAAGCCTCTGGCTGAAGCTTCTTCTGAGGATTTCCATACCGGGGCCGTGTTTTTGATGTTCAATACAAAACGGCTCTCGTTCGAGA
>JAZLBY010000037.1:0-7720 GCA_045613965.1 Candidatus Scatovivens sp. | reverse complement strand
CTTGCTGAGGCACTTCGAAACGAAGTGAGTTAGAGCCTCAGTATGTGAAGCAAAACTATTGTCAAAACGATAATATGCGGTAGTGGCGGAACTGGCAGACGCGCTAGACTTAGGATCTAGTGGGAGACCGTGGGGGTTCAAGTCCTCTCTGCCGCACCAGACCGAGAACAATTTATTGTTCTCGGTTTTCTTTTTGTCTGTAGGATTACAGACTTTTTTATTTTTTAAAAAAGTAAATAAATCCGGTTGTATTACCGGACATTATTTAACCATATATCTACTTTAAAAACCTTATTTTTAGAGCAAAATGCCCTTTTTGATTTGACTTTTTATGTAAATCATGTTATAATAATACCTGTACTTCCCTATTTCAGGGATTTATATGTACATTGAAATGAAGAATAATATATCGGCTACAGTTAGTTTTTTTTACTTCTTTAATGTGTCTCCTTAATATATATATATTGTTGTATGAAAGGAGATATGTGTATATGTCAAATTTAAATAAAGATAGTAGAGAAAATAGAGAAATAAGTTTATTAGTTAAAAATTTTAGAGGGATGAAAGAAAGATTCAAAGACACATCTGCATCCCAATTCAAAGAAGCAGCTGAGCTTTTCATGGACAATCTATGCACAGCATATGATTTAAATGATTTTAGATTAAATGAGGCTGCTATTAAAGCTTATAATGAAGTATGTGAGATTTTAGAAGAGCGTCTAAATTCCAAGGACACTCGTAACAGAACTATGGTATGGCATTTTATTATGGTGTTGAAGGCCTTCATGGAAAGGTTCTATATCCAAGCTGGAAGACAATACGACTAATCTAAGCGAAAACATTAATAACTTTGAAAAATACTAGAGCCGATATATTCGTTGGCTCTATTTTAATTTAAGAGAGACACATTCACACAAACTAACTGTAGCTTGTGTCTTCATTTCTCTTTTTTAAAAAACAATTTAATATTAATATAAAAAAAGATCTGACCCGAAAGTCAGATCTTTTCTTGTTTTATTTAAAGGACATGTGCCTTACAAATATAAACAAAGAATTTAGAGAAATGCATATTTACATATGCATTCTAATTATAACATAAACCTCCTAAAAAAACAACAGATAGCAAATGAATGCTACCTGCTTTATTTAAATATTTCATAAAAGTTTTTAAATGTATATCCTTCTTCTTTCAAAATTCTAATAATTTCTGGAAGAGCTTCTACTGTTTGTGGTTTATCATTAGAATCATGCATTAATACTATAAGACTATTTTGATCTGCTTTAGTATCTATAAATTCTTGGATACATGCATCCTTTGTATTTTTACCTTCAGCATCTCCTGTTAAACAGTTCCAATTTGTAAATGCAAATCCATAAGAATTTAAATGTTCTCTTGCTTGCGATTTTACTGTTTTATAATATCCACCGCTTGAGCCTCCTGGGAATCTAAATAAATATGAATGATAATCTTCATTATTTAACGCCCTCTTTATTGCATTCTCACATTCAATATATTCTTCAAAAACAGTATCTTTACTTTCATATATTTCTGAATATTTATGTGAGTATCCATGATTTGCTATATAATGACCTTCATTGTATATCCTTTGTAATACCTCAGGATATAATTCTGCTCTTGCTCCTAATACAAAAAATGTTGCAGGAACTTGTTCTGTTTTTAATATATCTAATACTTGTCCAGTAATATCTTTTGATGGTCCATCATCAAATGTTAAATATACTTGTTTCTCATCAGAAGTATAAATATTTTTTATAAGTTCGTGACCTCTTTCATTAAATACTGGAAGAATTCTATCATCTAACTTCTCCATATCATGCATCGGTAAACTTGCATGCTTACCTGTATATACATTTTCATCTTTACTAATTATTGGAGTTATTATAACTTCTTGATTTTGTTTTTCTTGTTCATCTTCAACTGGTACATTATCTTTTATAACAATTTCATTTTCTACTTCATTAGTTAGTCCTAAAGCAAAATTATTCTCTTCTCCATTTGGATCAAAAAATAACGACATGAAGAAACTTACAACTGCAATAATTACTGCAATAACTACTACAGTTGAGGCTATTATTACTTTTTTGATATTAAGTTTCTGTTTTTTTAGTATGCCGAACTCGTCATAGCCATACTCTTCAATACCATATAACATAGCTTACCCCATTTCTTTAATTTGCATCTTTATTATATAATATTTTGTCAAAATTTCAAGTATTTATTAGAAAAAGCGCTACAAAAGTAGCGCTTTTAACTTTAACTTAATATTTAGATTTTTTATTGTTCATTTTTAGTTCCATTAATTTTTAATAATTTAAATAATTCAACAATTACTAGTGGTGAGAATACTAATCCTACAACCTCTAATAATTTTTCAGGATAATTAAATAAGTTAGTTATACTGAATATCTCTTGTAGTGCTGGCACAAATAATACAAACATCATTAATGCAGCAGAACCAAGAATTGCTAAAACTAATTTACTATTATTAAATGGGTTAGAACTAAATATTGATCTTTTTGAATCTCTTACGTTAAATACATGTACAAGCTCTGAAAGTGCTAATGTAGCAAATGCCATTGTTTGAGCTATATGTATTTTTTCTTCTGGTGTAACACCTTCTGTTGCAAGTCCTAAGATAAATGCAGCAAGTGTTAATCCACCAACCATAACACCTTGATATAACACTCTCCATGTCATACCTTTTGTAAAGATACCTTTTGTTTTTAAAGGTTTTCTCTTCATTATACCTTTTTGAGCTGGGTCAACAGCTAATGCTAATGCTGGTAGTGAGTCAGTTACTAAGTTAATCCATAAGATTTGAACTGGTAATAATGGCTCTAAAGCATTTACAAATTCATCTGGAATACCAAATGTAGTCATTAAGAATGGTGTTAATAAAATAGCTGTAAATAATACAACGATTTCACCAATGTTACTTGATAATAAGAATTGGATAGCTTTTAATATGTTATCATAAATTCTTCTACCTTCTTCTACTGCTGAAACTATTGTAGCAAAGTTATCATCTGTTAATATAACATCAGCAGCTTCTTTAGAAACGTCTGTACCAACGATTCCCATTGCACAACCGATATCAGCTGTTTTTAGTGCTGGCGCATCATTTACACCGTCACCTGTCATAGCAACTATTTCTCCATTAGCTTGCCATGCTTTTACTATACGAACTTTATGCTCTGGTGAAACCCTAGCATAAACTGAAATTTTTCTTACTCTCTTAATTAATTCTTCATCAGACATTGCTTCAAGTTCAGCACCTGTTATAGCTTCATCACCTTCAGCTAAGATTCCTAACTCTTTAGCAATTGCTGTAGCTGTTATTTTATGATCTCCTGTGATCATTACAGTTTTAATTCCTGCAGATACACATTTTTCAACAGCAGCTTTAACTTCTACTCTTGGTGGGTCTATCATAGCAACCATACCAACGAAAATTAAATCTGCTTCTAAGTTTTTAACTTCATCTTCAGTTGGAACATGATCTAATACTTTATATCCAACTGCTAATACTCTTAATGCATCTTCTGCTAAGTGAGCATTACATTCTTGAATTGTTGGTCCATATTCAGCAAAGTCATTTTTAACTTCACCATGTAATTGGTAACCTTTACAACATTTTAATAATTCATCTACACCACCTTTAGTGTAAACAATATATTTATCTTCAGCATATTTATTAACTGTTGTCATTAATTTTCTGTCTGAATCAAATGGAAGTTCTGCAACTCTCTTATATGTATCTCTAGGATCATAAGTTCCATCACTTGAAATACCAGCTTCATTTGCTAAACGTGTATAATCCATATTTTTAGCCATATCTATTAAAGCAGTTTCTGTAGGATCACCTGCTAAAGTTCCATCTTCTGCAACTTTTGTATCGTTACATAGCATTAATGCTTCAACAACAAGTCTTCCTTCATCATCTATTTTTGTAACTTTATCTAAGTCTTGTAAGTTAGAATTATAGAATAATTTCATAACTGTCATTTTGTTTTGTGTTAATGTTCCAGTTTTATCTGAACAAATTACTGTTGCACAACCTAATGTTTCAACAGCTGGTAATTTTTTAACAATAGCGTTTCTTTTTACCATTCTTTGAACACCAATCGCTAAAACGATTGTTGATACTGCAGCTAATCCTTCTGGGATAGCAGCAACTGCTAAAGATACTGCAGACATAAACATATGAATTGGTTCTTTACCATAAGCAAGACCTACAGCAAATATAATTGCACATATAACTAATGCTGCAACACCTAATATTTTTCCTAAACTATCAAGTTTAGCTTGAAGTGGTGTAACACCATCTTCTGTTTCATTTATCATTGTTGCGATTTTTCCAACCTCAGTATTCATTCCTGTTTCAACAACGATACCTTTTCCTCTACCATATGTAATTAAACTAGAAGAGAATAATAGGTTAGTTCTATCTCCAACTCCAACTTCTTTTTCATCAATTTTTTCTACTTGTTTTTCAACAGCTAAAGATTCACCTGTTAATGCTGCTTCTTGTGATTTTAAGTTAACAGCTTCTGTGATTCTTAAATCAGCTGGTATGAAATCACCAGTATCTAAAATAACTATGTCTCCTGGAACAAGTTCTGCTGATTGAACAACAACCATTTTTCCATTTCTCATTACTTTAGCAACATGGCTACTCATTTTTTGTAGTGCTTCTAATGATTTTTCAGCTTTAGATTCTTGTGCAACACCGATAATAGCATTAACAACAACAACTATTAAAATAATGATAGAATCTGTAAAACCTTCACCTTCTTGAACACCTACAATTCCTGAAACTATAGCAGCAATTATAAGAATTATAATCATGAAATCTTTAAATTGTGCTAAGAATTTTTCGATAAGAGTTTTCTTTCTCTTAGCTTTTAATTCATTAGTTCCATACTTCTCTCTTCTTGCAGCAACTTCTGCATCAGAAAGACCTTTTTTCAAATCAGTTTTTAATTTTTTTGTAGTTTCTTCTACAGACAAATTATACCAATTTTCTTTTTCCATTTTCTTTCCTCCCTGTGTATTTATAAAAATTTAATTATTTTTAACTTAAAACGATATTAATTTTTACAGTATACATCTTATACTATATTTTTCAAAAAATCTACTATTTCTTTTGCTAAAATATCTTCTTTTTTTGTATAACCATGATCTGCACCATCAATATAATTTATATTTTTAAACTTATTATTAACTTTACTATTTAATGAAGAAATTAATTCATCAGCTGGTTGTTCAATCATCTCATTATTATTTCCCCATCTCATAAATAGTGGAACATCAACATTGTTTAATTTATCAAAATTATATTCATTATCACTATATCTTGCAAAATCAATTTCTTCTGAATCTATGCTATAACATAAGAAACTTTTTACAGATATTGGATGAATAAAAGAATCTGGTTTCATTAACTCTAGTTCTCTTCCACATTCTTTCATATCTTTAGCTAAAGATACAACTTCATCGTATCTTTCTTTTAGATATATTTTTAATACTCTTGGAATATCAACTAATGATAAAAGTATTATCCCTTTAACAAATTTTAAATAGTCAGAATTTTCATCTTTAAGTTTATTATACGTATATAAAACTTTAGTTGAACCCAAACTATGACCTTGTAAATAAATTTCTTCATATCCTCTATTTACAATTTCTTTTATAGCACCAAGAATATCATAATACCCTTCTTTTGGATCTTCATAACTTGTTCCACCTAAGAATTTTATTTCTTTACCTTGGCTATCTGTTTTCTTTACATATTTTACAAGTTCACTACCTCTTGAATTATATACAAAGAAATCAATTCCATTTTCATTTAATTTTTTTGAAATTGTCTTCTCTCTTTCTTTAAAACAATTACTACTCATTCCATGAGTTGCAATCACAATCTTTTTGCTACCAGAATTTACTAAATACCCATTATTAAGTACTCCATCTGTAGCTAAAAAGTCCACTAATTCTACATTCACAATCACTTACTCCCTTCTTTTTGCAAACTTAAAAAGAGACCCTTAAAGAAACAAGCTTTTAAGTTTGCTTCTTTAAAAGTCTCACTCCTTTGATTGAAGGTTACTAACCAGATTTTTATCGAGATTGTTGATTAGCAATTCACAAGTTACTCCCTTTTAAATGTCCTATCGACATATTCATTATACTAAAATTATAACCAATATTCAAGAAAAATTTATTGATATTTTAAATTTTTTTCTTTATAATCTAATTATATTTTAAGGAGGTATTATTATGATTTATGATTATAATAAAGAAAATTTAAACAAAGATCTTGTTACATACATCGAAGAAAATATTTTCCCAGAATATAATAAAAACGAAAAAGCTCATGACATTAATCACATTATAAATGTTATCAATCATGCTTTTAATATATCTAAAAATTATGACGTTGATTTAAATCTTATATATACTGCAGTAGCTTTCCATGATATCGGTCATCACATAGATAAAGATAATCACGAAATAATTTCTGCTGATATTATGAGCAAGGATACAAATTTAAACAATTTCTTTAATAGTGAAGAAATTAATATTATAAAACTTGCAATTGAAGATCATCGTGCTTCAAGCAATCATGAACCTAGAAATATCTATGGCAAAATAATATCTGCTGCAGATAAAAACCTAACAGTTGATATTGCAATTACTAGAACTTATCTTTATAGCAAAAAATATTATCCAAACTTTACTCACGAAGAATTATTTGAAGAAATTTATAAACACTTAAATGAAAAATTTGGAAAAAACGGATATGCTAAAGTTTATATAATTGACGAAGATTTTAACAATTTCAAAAAGGACTTAATTGCTCTTTTAGAAAATAAAGAAAATTTCTTTAATAAAGTTACTGAAATAGAAAAACAGCTTCAAAATTAATTGAAGCTGCTTTTTTTATTTTAAATTTTTAATATATCTTACATCACATGCAAAATGTTCTGTTTGAACTAATGGTTCATATACTCTTTCAAAACCATGTTTTTCATAGAATCTTTGAGCTCTTGTCATATTATCTAATGTTTCTAAATAACATCTTGAATAATAATTTTTAGCATAATCTAATGCAATATCCATTAATTTATATGCTACTCCACTTCCTCTTGCTTCTTCTAAACAATACATTTTTTGAAGTTCACAAACATCTTCGATTCCATCTAATTTTCCAATTCCAACTCCAGCTATTATTTTGCCTTCTTCATTTTCTGCTACCCAATATTTATTTCCTTCAGTATTGTATATTTCTGAAAATCTTCCTAAATTTGGATCAGCCCAAGCTGTACCTTCATGATTAGCTCCATATTCTATCAAGCATGTTCTAATTACATTTTCTACTGCTTTGTTATCTCTTGCTTCTATTTCTCTTATATTGTAATTCATTTTTTGTTATACCTCTTCTAAGTAATTCACTTTCTTCCCTGTTTTTGTAGCATATTCTATTTCTGACTTAGTGCTGTCTCCAATGTAACCACCAACATTAATAACAAAAATCTCATCTGCCATATCTATTTTTCTTTTATGCATATCATCAAGCATCTCTTTAGTTTTAGTTAAAGTCCCTTCATCCATATTCTCCCAAACTTCACTATCACCAGAATGTCCAAAAAGTCCAACTGAAATAACAATATAACCTTTTAAAGTTAAATCTTTTTGTGC
>JAZLBY010000036.1:0-10486 GCA_045613965.1 Candidatus Scatovivens sp. | reverse complement strand
ATAATATCCTAATTATAAATATTATTATTACTATTTTTCTTTCATTAATATTTTATCTTTTTTATGAAAGCATTTTAAATTCTTTACCATTTGATCAAGGAGTACTTAATTATGCGATATATGCTGGAAAAATAATATTCATTTCAAGTAGTTTATATCCACTAAAATATCTAATTCCAGTATATTTCTTTAATAATAAAAACAAAAAAGCATCAATACTTCTTGCTTTTGCAAAAATTATTGACACTTTTATTTGTATGTTTTTAGGTTATTTATTATTTAATACAAAAGGAATATTATTTGGTATCCCATTTGCAGATATAATTTATTATCTATCATACCTTTATTTATATTTAAAAGTTTTCAGATAAAATATCGAAGTTTGCTTCTAATGCATCAGTTGTTGTTAAACCAGTTTTTGCATGAAGAACTTCGTTATTTTTTTGTATATAAATCATAGCTGGTTGTTCTGTTATATAAAATTTAGATACTCCCTCATTTAAATTATCATAATATACATCTATTGTTAAACTGTCTTCTAGTTCTTTTGGCATGTCCTCTGCAGTATTAATCATATAAAAATTAATTTTTTCATAGTTTTCATTCATACTATCAATCTTTTTTAATACATCTACAGAATCTTTATTATCTGGATTCCAAAATAAAATCATTGTTGCTTTATCTTTAGATTCTGATAATTTTACAAGATTACCTTCATTATTTTCAAAAGAAAAATCAACATAAGTTATATTATCTAAATCCTTAGTATTTGATGGTTCTTCTTCAGGTAGTACAAATTCTTTCCCAACATTATCATCTATTTTAACAGTACTATTTACAAAAAAATAAACTCCAATAGCTCCAACTAAAAATAGAATTGAAACTATTAATATTACTATTGTTTTTTTATCCATATACTCTCCTCTTTTGCATTTATATTTCTTAATTATTTTATCAATAATCTAAGTTTTTATCAAGAAAAAACAAACTAAAAAGGATGCCCTTTGGCATCCTTTTTTATTATAATGATCTTTCTTGATTTGAAGCTTTTCTTGTTACTTGTACATCTGTTTCTACTAATGATCTATCTTCAAAATTAATTTTTGCAAATTCATAAGGTGTAATACCTCTTCTTTCTCTAAATAATTTTGATATTTTATTTGGATCTAATTTATCAAATTCATATGTACTATATAAAGCTCTTTTTTTAGATTTTGCTGGTAGACTATCAAAGTATTCTTTATCTCTTTGTATAGCTTTAGAAATTTCTTCTTCAATATCTAAACCTTGTCTATCAGCGTTTCTATATCTATATCCTAACCAGAATGGATACACTTTTCCCATTACTTCAGGATTTTCATTTTGTGTAACTATATCAAGATAACTTTTTCCTGTTAATTGATTATATACATCTTTATCAGCTAAGAATTTTATAAATGCATGAAACTCTTCTTTTTCTTTTTTAGTCATTGAAGCTTTATATGGAAGCATTGGTTGATGTATAGCTTGATGTGTTAAATAAGCTAATATCTTGTTTGGATCTTCCTCTTCTTTTTTACCAAAGAATAAGAATGTTTTACTTCCTGATAATTGATAACTTCTATGAGTATCTATTGTTGGATACATTACATATGTACTAACTTTTCCTACTTTTTCTGGAACATATCCGATAACTCCATGAATGTATCTCATTATCATTCCTTCATTTTGTTTCCACATTTTTTCTATAGAGTCTTTATATTCTTCAGTTTCAGTTACTATGTCTTGAATCTCTGGTGTTGAACCTAAACTATATAAGTCATCTAAGAATTTATCCATTGCTGGTAATTCTGCATCTGTAAGTCCGTATTCATATTTCATTCTACTTTTTAGCATTTCTCTATGATCTTTTGAATCATCTAATGATGCTAAAGGTACAATACCACCAAAAAAATTGCTTCCATCTTGACGTATTAGTTTTTTATTACCAAATACTGAAGGATGAGCAACCATAAATCTTGTAATTGCTGGTGATGAGTCAATTACACGTAAATTTTTATAATATTGTTTTTTCTCTGGGTTATTTCTACTAGCCATTCTAGCTCTAATTTCCCCGTCTAACATGTTGCATACAACCGCATTGCCGTTAACTGCAAAATTCATATTAATAAAATCCTCCTATATATGTAGTCACATTTATAGCTTTAAATAAAGCAACTTATTGCTTCTTTTTTCTTAAGTATATATTACTTATTATTAATGTCAGGTTTTTTAAAACACAAACATCAAGTATATTTTATCATAAATTGTGACCAAAATAAATACTTTTTTGTAAATTTCTTGTAAATTTGTTAAAAAACTGTTACTTTCCTGTTATTTTTCTAATTAAAAACACATTTAGAAAAATACTCCTCTTCCCTTAATTGATTTTTCTTTTTTTGAAATGTATAATGAATTTAGAAATTATTTATATAGGAGTTAATTATTATGGATTATTCATTAATTATTAGACCTTTAATAGGAGCCGGAATCGGATATATAACAAACTGGATAGCTGTAAAAATGTTATTTTTCCCTCTTAATCCAGTGAAAATTGGTAAATTTACATTACCATTTACACCAGGTGTTATTCCAAGAAATAAAGAAAGACTTGCTGGTGCTATTGGTAATTCAATTAGTGATAATCTACTAGATATAGAAACATTAAAAACTGCACTTTTATCTGATGAAATGAAAAGTGATGTTAGAGAAATTATTGTAGATTTTCTAAATGGTACAACTGATATTTCTACTTCAGTAGATAGCATATTAACTAATTACATTAATGTAGATAACTATGATCAAATAAAAGAAAACATTACTAGCAATGTAACTTTAAGTATCTTAGATACTGTTAAAAAAGCTGAACTTGGACCATTAATTGCAGAACAAATTGAACTTGCTGCAAAAGAAAATTTTAAAGGTTCTTTACTTGGTCTATTAGGTGGTAACGCAGTTGTATCTACAATATCTAGAAGCGCTTCTGAAAAAATAACAGAATATATAGATACTGAAGGAGAACATTTAATTTCAAACATGGTATCTCAAGAACTTGAAAAATATACTTCATCTTCTGTATCAGATATCACTACAAAAATTGGTACATCAGAGATAAATTTAGTAAATATCATGATGAATATATACGAAGAATTTGTTATTAATAATTTACCTTCGATTATAAAACTTATTGATATTTCTTCTATCGTAACTAATAGAATTAATACTATGGATGCATCTGAAATAGAAAATATCATCTTAAAAATTATAAAAAAAGAATTAAATGCACTAGTTAATTTAGGTGCTCTTATAGGATTTATTCTTGGTCTACTTAATTTAGCAATTTAATATTGACAATTCCAAAATAGAGTCGTATACTTCTATTTTGGAGGATATAATGAATTCAATTTTTAACAATATATTTAAAACTAATTCAATCGTTACTTATACTAGCGACTCTATAAATATAAAACAAGCTCCTGCACCTGATGCAGGGGCTTTAAATGATATCTATAAAAATCCTCTATATCATACTATTCGTTCTAATATTGTTTCAAGACAAACACATCTAATTAATTATTTTCACGATATGGGTTTTGTTGCATCATGTGCTGATAAAACATTTGTATTATCTGCCCCATTCAAAACATATACTCCAGGAAAAAACAAAGAAGAACAAGAACAATTATATATCCAAAACAAAACATTTACTCAAAATAATTTCAAAGGAAATATTGCTGTAAGTAAAAAATTAGATGCTAAATATAAATCAAGATACGAATTATTTAAAGCTCTACAAACAATTTATCCTTCTTTTGGATTACAACTTGAACAAAAACTACCAAAAGAAGACTATGAACTTTTATTAAAAGCCAAAAGAGCTTTAAAACACGTTATCCTAAAAAATCCAATGGGATATGAACCAAAAAAAACTCAATCTGAAGTATTATTAGAATATCAAGATTTGCTTTCAGAAGTTATTGATTCAGAACTTTTTGCAAAAGCTTGTAATATCGAAGATTGTTTTATGATAAAAGAAATAGACACATTTTTTAAAATGTATTCGACTGCCGAACCAGAAAAGAAAAAGCCATTAACTCACGCAACATTACTTACACATGACTCAAAGAAGATTTCACCTTTAGAACTAGCTCACAAAATTAGAAATGATAGAGTTAATAGAACTAGATTATACGATCAAATAGCAAAACTTTATGATAAATTAGGTAGTGAAAAAGAAATTACTATCAAAACAAAATCATCTACAGATTTTGAAAAATAAAGAGAAAAACCAAGCCTTACTGAAACAGGCTTGGTTTTCTTTTTCGCATTACTTAATATGAAATTCGTACTGGTCATCCCTGCCGACGTATCTGAAGTTACAAGCACTCCAGAAGTTATCCGTCGCAATGGAATAACTCATAAGTTCGATCCACTTAAAACCTTCTTCTTTAACCAAAGAAATCAACTCTTTTACCGCTTTTTTACCATATCCTTTGCGCTGGCAAGATTCAACAATGTGCATTTCATTGATTTTTGCACCACCATCTTCATACCAGGCCATGATAAAATATCCTACGATATTGCCGCTACATTCCTCAACAATGAACAAAACGTTCCCCTCTTGATCAATGTAGTGCAAGTATTTCTCTTTGGTTTCCAAAACAAGTTTAGTTCGCGGAATCATCTTCCCATCGATTTCAGCATACCGAAAGTTCTTGTACATCTCTTCAAACTTGGCATAATCTTCTTGACTCGATGTTGCTTCTCTAAGTTGTAATTTCATCATATAATGCATACCTCCTAAACATTTGGTCTAATACATTATATCATACTTTACATAATATTTCAAATTTTACTCTTTCTCTTCTTCTACCATGTCCCAAAGCATCCCTGATTTTAATGCTTTAGAATTTCCTCCCAATAAATCTACAAGTTTATATGCAAACAAGAATGTTGTTGCAGGTCCTCTACTTGTAATTAAGTTTCCATCAACCACAACTAACTCTTCAACGTAATTTGCTTTATCTAACATATTTTCAAAATCTTCACCAGGATAACTTGTTATATATCTATCCTCTTCTATACCAGCTGCTGATAATACCATTGCTGGTGATGCGCAAATTGCTGCAATAAATTTATTATCCATTTTATCAAATTTTTTAATTGTATTTATTAATAATTCACATTTAGATAAATATTCTGCACCTGGTAAACCTCCTGGGCAAACAATCATATCATAATTTTCTAAACTTTCATCTATTAATTTATCAGCTTTAACTATTACATTATGAGCACTTTCTACATATTCACCTTTAATGCTAACCATATCAACAGTCATACCTGCTCTTCTTAAAATATCTACAGTTGCTAAAGCTTCAACATCTTCAAAACCATCTGCTAACATTACTGCTACTTTTTTCATATCATTACCTCCTTTATTTTATATTTTGATTATATAATCATATTTATTAAAAATCAACACTTATACCTTCCCTATTTTATTGACAAAATACGACATGTATTATATTATTTTTATAGAATAAAAACGGACTTTTAAAGTCTTCAGGAGGTTTATATGTTAAAAGAATTCAAAGAATTTGCAACACGTGGTAATATTATTGATTTAGCTGTCGGTGTTGTAATAGGTGGTGCTTTTCAAAAAATTATTAATTCACTAGTAAATGATATTATTATGCCAGCAATATCAATTATCAGTGGTAAAGTTGATTTTTCTGATATGATGTTTGAAGTTGGATCTGTTTCAATCAAATATGGTAACTTTATAACAGAAATAGTTAACTTCTTAATCATTGCATTTTCTATTTTCCTTGCTATTACATATGTAAATAATCTTAGCCAAAAAATGGAAGCTATTAGCTTAGGACAACTTGATAAACTTAACAAAAAAATTGGTAAAAACAAAAAAGCTGCTGCTGAAGAACCAGCTCCAGAACCAACAGTTAAAATATGTCCTTTCTGCTATTCAGAAATTAATTACAAAGCATCAAGATGTCCACATTGTACATCAGTTTTAGAAACAGAAAAGAAATAATTTTTTAATTTAAATAAATACAAAAAAGAAGAATCTTACCGATTCTTCTTTTTATTTTATTTCTCTATTTCTTTTAATAATTCATTACCTTTAACTTCATCTAAATATTCATACTTTATCATCTGTCTTACCACTTGACTATGTCTTTGTCTTGAAAGTTCTGGATTAGCATTTGGTGAATAAACAGAAGGTGCATTTGGAATACCAGCTAATAATGTTGATTCATGTAAATTCATCTCATTTACTTCTTTATCAAAATATCCTTTTGCTGCATCTGCTATACAATAATAACCATCTCCAAAATACATTGTATTTACATATAACTCAAATATTTCTTCTTTTGTACAAGCCTTTTCAAATTCATTTGCCATAAATACTTCTGCTATCTTCCTTGTAAATTCTTTCTTTTGTGTAAAGTATGTATTTTTAGCAAGTTGTTGTGTTATTGTACTTCCACCCTCAGCTAATTTTTTCTCTTTTAAATTTGTTACAACCGCTCTACCTATAGAAATAATATCAACACCTTTATGCTCAAAAAATCTTCTATCTTCAACCGCTATTACAGCATTAATATATTCTTTAGGCAAATTTTCAAATTTTGTATATACATTTGTTTCTTCTTTAATTTCTTCAATTTTTTCTTTAATAGATGTTTCATCAATTGCTGTTTTATACATATTATAACCTTGATATACTATAACTCCACCACTAATGCCAACTATTAATATAGCACTAATTATAAGTCTCTTTAAAAATTTAAACATTATCCTCACCTTTTCTTATGTTATTGATTCTAAAAATGCATTACATCCTTCAACTACATCATTATATGTAATATCAAAATTTCCCGTATACCAAGGGTCAGCAATATCTCTTGGATTATCAGAATAATCTAATAATCTACACACCTTTTCATCTGGATCTTCATCTATTATAGTCATTATATCCCTAACATTTCGAGCTTCCATTCCTATTATATAATCAAATTTATCATAATCTAATTTAACAAGTTTTGTAGCTTGTCTATGTTCAACAGGAATTCCTACGGAATTCAGTTTTCCAACTGTTCCATAGTGCACATCATTTCCTATTTCTTCAGAACTTGTTCCTCTTGATTCTATATGAAATTCATTTTCAAGTCCTCTTTTTCTAACCATATCCTTAAGCACAAATTCAGCCATTGGAGAACGGCATATATTTCCTAAACATACAAATAATACTTTTGTCATTTCTACCTCACATTTCTTTAAATATATTTTATCATACCTGTCTTACATTTCAAGAAATTTAATAAGTTTTTAAGATTTTATACTAAAAAAATACTACCTAACTTAGGTAGTATTTTGTCTATTTATTCTCTTCTTTATTTATTTTTGTTATTTGAGAAGCTACATATTTACTTCCACTTGAACCTATAGCCATATACAAAGCTGTATCTGCAAATAAAACATCCTCATCTGAATATTTCTTATTAAATCTTTTACCAATAGCTATTATTGTATTAAATGTTGAATCATACAAATCACTAAAGAAGTTTAATGTCTCTTCTATAGATGTTCTTTTTACTCTTATATCAATTAATTTCTTTATATCTGATATTGGTAATGCTTGTTTTAAAGAACATATAATTATTAAATATGCTATATGCTCTCTTGAGTATTTCTTTTTCACTGGAGCAGGCATAATTCCTAATTTTACATAGTTATTAACCATAGAATGAGTTAATATTGTATCACCTTCACTTAATTTATGAAAAGATAAATATTTATCCATTAATGCAACTACTTGATCCATATATAAATCTATTTCTGGTAATTCATCCCAATAAGGTAATTTATGTTTTACTAATTTAAAATAATCTTCAAATTTCTTTTCTTCAGACATCTAAAATTCCTCTTTTCATTTTTTCCACTACAATAATATCACAAAATCCTAGTTTTTTCAAGCCTTTCAAAGCATCAAAAAAGATACCACTTATGTGGTATCTTCTTAAAATTAATGTATAACATTTGCAAGTAAACCATAAGATAAAAGCATCATTATAATACTAGCCATAAATACACCAGCCATGATTACTAAAAATGATTTTTTCTTATCTAAATTTAACATAGCAGCCACTAATGTTCCTGTCCACGCTCCAGTTCCTGGAAGTGGAACACCAACAAATAATAATAATCCCCAATATCCTAATTTTTCAATTTGACCTTTATTTTTTTCAACTTTATCATTTAACCAATTAGCAATTTTATTAAATAATCCAACTTTGCTATCTCTCATCCAAGCAAGTATTTTTGCAATTAATAAAAGGATAAATGGTACCGGTATTACGTTTCCTATAATACTAATTATATATGCTGGAATTGGATCTAATCCCAAAAGAGCTGCAGCTATTAAGCCACCTCTTAATTCTAATATTGGCATTAAAGATATGATAAATACTAATATTTCTTTACCATAAGCAATACCTGCTAATCCTCCAAAAATTCCTAAAATTCCATTAACTAATTTCTCACTCATCTGTTATCTCCTTAATATTCACTCTAGTTATATATTCTAATGTAATTTTTTTCAAATTACAAGTATTTTAATCCATATTAATTATATTTTGAGCAGTTAATTCTCCAACAAATTCTTCTGGGAAAACAACTTCATCTATATCTAATTTGCTTAGAACTTTTTTATGATATTTATCCCCTGCTTTTGCAATAATATATTTAACTCCAGCTTCTTTTAATGCCATACATGATAAAATGCTTGCTGTAATATTTTCACCAAAACATACAACACCAACATCAAAATCATTAATTGGTAATCTTTCCCAAGCATCTTCTGAAGTTACATCAATACATACAGCCTTAGTAACATATTTGCTTACTTTTTCTACAACTTTCATATCAGAATCTACTGCTAAAACTTCTACTTTTGAATCTGATAATTTTTTAGCTATACTAATTCCATATTTACCAAGTCCTACTATTACACATTGTTTTTTCATTTGTCTCTCCTTTTTTATAATATAACATTTTCTTCTGGATATTCCACAAATTTTTCTGTCTCATCTTTATGAACAAATATCAACACTAATGATAATGGTCCTATTCTTCCAATAAACATTAGTATTAACATTATTATATTATTAATTCCAGTAAACTGAGCTGGATCAACAATTGCAAATCCAGCATTTGAAATTGTTGCTATACTATGAAATACAATATTAAACATACCCATTTCATTTTCTAAATTTATAAACATCATTATTGATATAAATAATAATATTGCAAATAAAGTAAATATTGTAAATGACATTCTCACTATATAATTTGGTATTCTACGCCAAAATATTACAGTATCTTCTTTACCTCTTAATGTAGATATTATCGTTGCAACAATTACTGCTAATGAAATAACTTTTATTCCTCCTGCAGTTGATGCTGGCGATCCTCCAATAAACATTAATATCATCAAAATTATTTGTGTTTCAATAGTTAATTCTGGAAGATTCAACATATTAAAACCAGTAGACCTTGCAGAAATAGATAAAAATACACCGTTTATTAAAGTACATCCATCTAACACGCAAAATAATATTGTTGGAATTATGATTAATATTGCACTAACAAATAATACAATTTTGGTTTGAAGTTTAAATTTTGAAAAACGTCTATGTTCTATAATATCCTCTAAAACAAATACTCCTATACTTCCTGCTAACATTAAAATTATTAATATAAATTGTACATAAAAATCATCTATAAATACTCTTAACCCATTATTCCCAAATAAATCTACTCCTGTATTACTAAAAGCAGATATAGCATGAAAAATTCCATACCATACACCATCAAAAAAACCTAGTAACGGTACAAATCTTATCGCAAGTAACACAGCACCTATAATTTGTACAGAAAACATCAATTTTCCAACAAATATTGAATGTTCTTTTATTGATGCAGTATTATCATTGCTCATACTATCATTAATTACCATTATATCAGACATTTTTATTTTCTTATTTTTGATACTCCAAAAATAAGAAACAAAAATAATAAATCCTAAAGCTCCAACTTCCATTAAAACAGCATATACAAACTGTCCAAGAAAATTAAATTGTGTACCTAACGGAAATTTTAAAAATCCTGCAGTTGTAACTCCTGACACAGCTGTATAAAAAGCATCTCCAAATGATAATTTTACATTATTACAAACGGGCAAACTCAATAAAAAAGTACCTAATATAATAAATATCACAAAGCTTAATATGGGTATTAAATATGTTTTTTTACTTTTAAACATCTTTTGTTCTCTCCAAATTTTTATAATAATATTATATCCTTAATTAATATAAAAAGTAAATATTTAAAATTAAAATAAATCTTCTAAGTCTTTTATTCCCTAATGTTTAACAAACACTTATTA
>JAZLBY010000035.1:0-22463 GCA_045613965.1 Candidatus Scatovivens sp. | reverse complement strand
GTACCTGTACCTGTTGGATCTCCACCTTGAATCATAAATTCATTTATAACTCTATGGAAAGTAACTCCATTATAATATCCATTTTTTGCGTGAGTTAAAAAATTCTCCACAGCTTTTGGTGCAACATCTTTAAAAAATTTAACTTTAATTTCACCAAAATCTTTAACATGGAAAATTGCAATTTCTTCACCTGCAGCAGGTGCTGCCATTTGTTTTTCCGCTGCTTTAGCGTAATCAACATTATCTGGTGTTAATTCTTCAGTTTCATTTGTTTGAGAATTTTCTTTTGATGTAGTTGTTGTTTCTTCAACGTTTTCAACATTATTTCCACAACCTGTCAATGAAAATAGCATCACAAATAAAACCAAAACTATTGTAATAGTTTTTCTCATATATTCCCCCATTATTAAGCTTCTTCTGCTGGTTGATCATCTGTGCTAAATACTCTATCTATTCTAGCTTTAATCCAATCAATTATACTATCAACTCTTTCTGTTGTTTCTCCATCTACAGAAGCTGATACTGAATTATCTGTTGTTTCTATTTGTAATGTGCATCCTGTTAATGTAAATACTGCTACTGTTAGCATTACTATCATTATTGTTGTTAAAATTACTTTTTTCATATGAATACCTCTCTTTTTTCATAAACTTATTTTTATTTTATAATAAAACAATAAAAAAATAAATACCTTTATTCAAAATATGAACTTATTTCTTCTAAATTATCAAAATTTACTTGTCTAAATATATCATAAGCAACTATGGCAACTGAATTTGATAAATTCAATGAACGTAAAGTTTCTCTCATTGGAATTCTAATTGTTTGTGTTAAATACTTTTGCAATACATCTTCTGGTAACCCTTTTGTTTCTTTTCCAAATAAACAAAAAACTTCATCCATTTTAGAATAATCAACATCTGAATACACATTTTTTCCTTTAGTTGTTACAAAAAACATATTATTTTCTTCAGGTTTATATTTCTCTAAGAATTTTGAAAAACTTATATGCTCTTCTATATCAAGTTTATCCCAATAATCAAGTCCTGCTCTTTTTACTTCCCTTTCAGAAATAGAAAATCCAAGTGGATGAACCAAATGAAGTTTAGCTCCTAGAGCCGCACAAGTTCTTGCAATATTTCCTGTATTTTGTGGTATTTCTGGTTCTACTAATACTATATTTAATTTCATAACTCTACCTCTTTTTCTTATAATCCTTGCTTATTATACCATAGCTTTAACAATTCTTCTATAAATTAGAATATTTTTTAATTTTTTATTAATAATATTATTGAAAAAAATTTTTATTATTGATAAGATTATCTATATTGTATATTACTAAGGATGGTGAAATAAATGAAAGTTGTTTTTCCTTGCCCAGGATCATTGGTCCTATTAAAGCAAGATTTAGATACTTTACAAGCATTTTATAACGCAACATTAATGACTTCAAAAATGAATGATATCTATAAAACATCTAATTCAATAGTTCAAGTTGGAAGTTTAAATTATATTCCGCCAAAATTCACAATTGCGCTTCATAAGCCAAATTTACTTACTATAGAAAAGATGCGTGGAATATTAGGATTAGAACAACCTGCTCCACAAGTTACTCAAGAGCCAGTTCAAGCACCAGCTGAACCAGAAAAAGTTGAGCCAGAAAAACCAAAACCTATTTCTGATAGTGATTTGCTTTCAAATCCATTCTTTCAAACTTTACGACCATTATAATTTAGAATATTAAAGAGGTATATATGCAACCAATAACAATTATTAATACAAAAAAAGAAGAATTAAATATGGATTTTCTATTTGCTTTTACTTGTAAAACAAATGGAAAAAATTATGCTGTTATTAATAATCGTGAAGATATATTTGAATATAATAGTAGATATGCAAATCTTGATATTTTAGAAATCATTGAAACTAGAGGTTCAATATTAATTGCTTCTGCAATTCCAGAAAATGAATGGCCTGAAGTAAAAAAATCACTTCAATTTGAAGTGTTTGCAAAAATGAATTAAAAAAAATTAAAGCTTCCTAAAAAGGAAGCTTTTTTGTTTTATTAAATAATTTCGTTTTCTCTTAAAATTTTATAAACTTTATCAATTGGAAGTCCTATTACACTCATGTAATTTCCTTCTATCTCATCAATAAATTTAGCAAATGAACTTTGAATTGCGTAAGCACCAGCTTTATCATATGGTTCTTCTCTATCTACATATTCAATTATCTCTGCATCAGTCATAGGATTAACTGTTATATCAGTTTCTACTAACTCTTTATATTCTTTATATTTTCCACGTTCTTCTATCAATATTGCTAAACTTGTATATACAGTATGTACATCACCTTGTAATTCTTTAAGCATTTTTATTGCTTCTGCTCTATCTTTTGGTTTTCCAAAAATTACATTATCTTTAACAACAATTGTATCTGCTCCAATTATTGTTCTATCCCCTTGTGTATTATCAAATACATCTTTTGCTTTTCCATAAGCAAGTTCTTTTGATAATTCTTCTATACCTAATGATTTATCCATTTTTTCATTATAAGAACTTGGTAATACTTCAAAATCAATTCTTGCTAATTGCATTAAAGCAATTCTTCTTGGAGATTGTGATGCCAATATTATTTTCATTTTTCATTCCTTCTTTTCTTTTATATTTTACATATTAATTATATCTATACAAAATTTTACTGTCAATTGTCTCTTCCCTTTTTTTGACAAAAAGTTCGTGTTCTATTCACATAAAATTTACATATATCATATAAACTTCTTTAAGACCTTGAAAAATTTGTCATCTTATGTTACAATTTATAATCGAGTAAAATTGTTTAAGTATAAATTAAAGCAGTTGTGCTAAAAATATTATAAAAAATCATACATTTAGGAGGAATTTATGAGATTTGAAGAATGGAATAATTTCAATTCGGGTTCATGGGAAAATGAAGTTAACGTTCGTAACTTTATTCAATTGAACTATACACCTTATGAAGGTGACTCTTCTTTCTTAGCTGATGCTACTGAAAAAACAAACAAGCTATGGCAAGAAGTTTTAGAATTATACAAAAAAGAAAGAGAAGCTGGTGGTGTACTTGGTATATCAACAGATGTTGCCTCTACTATTTCAAGCCACGCAGCTGGTTATATAGATAAAAACTTAGAAGAAATCGTTGGTTTACAAACAGACGAACCATTAAAAAGAGCGATTATGCCAAATGGTGGTATCAGAATAGTTGAAAAATCTTGTGCTGCATATAACGAAAAAATTTCTGATAATTTAGCTGATGTATACCATAATTATAGAAGAACACATAATGATGGTGTTTTCACAGCTTATACTCCAGAAATCAGAGCAGCTAGAAGTTCACACTTAATTACAGGTCTACCAGATGGATACGGACGTGGAAGAATTATCGGTGACTACAGAAGAGTTGCATTATATGGTATTGATTTCTTAATTGAAGAAAAACAAAAAGATATAGAAGAATTAAGTCATAGCTCAATAACAGATGAATTAATTAGAGCTAGAGAAGAACATTTTGATCAAATATCTGCACTTAACGAATTAAAAGTAATGGCTTCAAAATATGGATTTGATATTTCAAGACCTGCAAAAAATGCTAAAGAAGCTGTTCAATGGACATACTTTGGATATTTAGGTGCTATTAAAGAACAAAATGGTGCAGCAATGAGTTTAGGTAGAGTTGCATCTTTCTTAGATATTTATTTTGAAAGAGATTTAAAATCAGGAGTTTTAACAGAAGTTGATGCTCAAGAAATTATGGATCATTTCATAATGAAATTAAGAATGGTAAGATTTTTAAGAACACCAGAATATGATACATTATTCAGTGGTGATCCAGTTTGGGTTACTGAAAGTATTGGTGGTATGGGTGTTGATGGTAGAACATTAGTTACAAAAAACTCATTCAGAGTTCTACACACATTAGAAACACTTGGCCCTGCTCCAGAACCAAACTTAACAGTTCTTTGGTCAACAAAATTACCAAAAGGATTTAAAAATTATTGTTCAAAATTATCTATAAAAACAAGTTCAATCCAATATGAAAACGATGATTTAATGAGAGATTATTGGGGTGACGATTACGGTATTGCATGTTGCGTATCTGCGATGAGAATTGGTAAACAAATGCAATTCTTTGGTGCTAGAGCAAACCTTGCAAAAACACTTTTATATGCAATTAATGGTGGTAGAGATGAAATCTCTGGAAAACAAGTTACAGATAAAAAAGTTCCAGTTACAGCTGAATACTTAGACTTTGATGAAGTTTGGGAAAAATTTGATTCAATGTGTGATTGGGTTGCTAGAGTATACATCAATGCATTAAATATTATCCACTACATGCATGATAAATATTGCTATGAAAAATTAGAAATGGCATTACATGATAAAGAAATTTTAAGAACAATGGCTTGTGGTATCGCTGGTCTTTCAATTGTTGCTGACTCATTCTCTGCAATGAAATATGCAAAAGTTAAAGTTATTAGAGATGCAACAGGACTTGCTGTTGATTATAAAGTTGAAGGTGATTATCCTCAATACGGAAACGATGATGATAGAGTTGATTCAATTGCAGTTGATATTGTAAAAATGTTTATGAAAAAATTACAAAAACAACCAACATACAGAAATTCAAAACCAACAATGTCAATTCTTACAATCACATCAAACGTTGTTTACGGTAAAGCTACTGGTACTACTCCTGATGGTAGACAAGCTGGTTCTCCATTTGGACCTGGAGCTAACCCAATTCACGGAAGAGATACACATGGTGCTTTAGCTGTATTAAATACAATGACTAAATTACCTTATAAATATGCTGAAGATGGAATTTCATATACATTTGCCGTTGTTCCTAAAGCTTTAGGAAGAGACGAAAAATCTAGAATTAATAACTTAACAGCATTACTTGATGGATATTTTGCTAAATTTAGTCATCACATTAATGTTAACGTATTTGACAGAGCTCTTTTAGAAGATGCTATGGAACATCCAGAAAAATACCCACAACTTACAATTAGAGTTTCTGGTTATGCTGTTAACTTCGTTAAATTAACTAGAGAACAACAATTAGATGTTATTAACAGAACAATTCATGAAAACATTTAATAAAATTTCGTAAAAGGCAAACTAAAAAGTTTGCCTTTTTTATTTTTATTTAATATAATCAAATTACAATTATTAATTTTAATAAGGAGGTTCTATGATAGGAAAAATACATTCTTATGAAACATTTGGAACAGTTGACGGACCAGGCATTAGATTTGTTGTATTCATGCAAGGTTGTTGTCTAAAATGCAAATACTGTCACAATAGAGATACTTGGTCTCTTAATTCAGGAAAAGTTATTTCTGTAGAAGAGCTTGTAAAAGAAATCTTAAAGTATAGATCTTATATGGAAAGTTCTGGTGGTGGTGTTACTATTTCTGGTGGTGAACCTCTACTACAAACTGATTTTATTTGTGCCCTATTCAAAGAATTAAAAAAATATAATATTCATACAGCAATTGATACTGCCGGAAGTATTCCAGTATCATATGAAATAAAAGAATTATTAAAATATACTGATTTAGTTTTACTAGACATTAAACACATCGATAACGATAAATGTATTAACTTAACAGGTGCACCAAATAAAAACACTTTAGAATTTGCTAAATATTTAAATAATTTAAATGTACCAGTATGGATTAGACAAGTTTTACTTCCTGGCTATACTGACGATAAATATGATTTAATAAAATTAAAAGAGTTTATAGATACTCTAAATAATGTAGAAAAAGTTGAACTTCTACCTTATCATGATCTTGGAAAATTCAAATGGGCTGAATTCCAAGATGAATATGGACTAGAAGGAGTTAAATCTCCTACTCAATCTGAAATTGAAGCTGCAAAAGCAATTTTAGGTATTGATTTGTAATTTTATGTTAATTATGTTATAATATAGTAGTCGAAACTATATTATACTATTTGGAGGGCATTCTATGACATTTACAAATGTATTCATGGAACCTACACAACAGGAAGCGGAAAAAAGACTCCTTCACCTTCGTCGGGTTGATCGCTATCACGAACTGAAAGCCTACATCATTTCAGAAGGAGATGAATTCAGAGTCTGTAGAAAAATCGACATTTCTCTTCCGCTCACCACAAACAAAAAAGGACCTCGCAGTCGCTAAGGCTGCTGGTCCTTTTTATTTATTTTGCTTCAGCAATTTCAAAATAGAATTCTACTCCATCTTTCTTGTTTGTTACACCATACTGACTCTTATATTTTGTCATTATAGCTTTTACAAGTGCTAAACCTATTCCCGTTCCACCTTTAGAACGATTTCTTGATTCATCTACTTTATAAAATCTTGTCCAAATTCTATTTAGATTTTCTTCATCAATTTTCTTACCAGTATTAAATACTGTTACTCTCATTTTTCCAGGTTCTTTACCTTTTTTAATTGAGATTTTTATACGTTTTTGTCCCCCAACTTCTACATTATTTTTTATCGCATTAGTAAAATAATTTGTTATTACTTGCTCAATATAAAAGTCATCTGCAAAAACCATAACTGGCTTATCTTGATTAAACTCAACTTCAATTTTTTGTTCTTTTAACATAACTTGTGAGTTTCTAATTACTTCATTTATTAATTCAACTAAATCAAATTTCGCGTCATTAAATTTTCTATCTTCATATTCAAGCTTCATAAGTTCTAATAATCTTTTAACAAGTTTATCCATCTTATTTGCTTCATCTAATATAACTTCTGTATAGAATTTTCTTGATTCTTCATCACTAGTTACATTTTCAACTAAACCTTCCGCATACCCTTGAATTAAAGCAATTGGAGTTTTTAATTCATGAGATACGTCAGATATAAATTGTTTTCTCATCTCATCTATTTTAGATTTTGCTTCAATGTCTCTTTCCAAGTCAGAATTGTTTTTCTTTAATTGTAAAATTGTTTCCTCTAACTTGTCGGATAATATATTAATACTTTTACCTAATTCATCAATTTCGTCTTCAGAATCATTTATTCTATATTTTCTTTTGAAATTTAAGTTTGTCATTTCATTTGCAATATCATTTAACTCTTCAATTGGTTTGGTAAATCTTTCAGTAATTACTAATATTGCAAAACCACCAAGAACAATACTAACAAATCCAATAACATAAATAAATCTATTTGAAATTGCAGCACTATCTTCTATTGGAGAAATTGGTGTTCTTATAAATATCTTGTTTCCATTTTCCATATTTCCCTTTAATAAAACATAGTCCATACCATTTGCTTTACTCATTATTTTTCTAAGTGAAATACCATCTCTTGAGTACATTATATCTGATTTATTAAAGATACTATAATCAATATCGTATGTAATATCATTTACAGTTCCAAAATCTTTAGAGAAATTTTTATTTGTCGCATAAATTAGATTCTCACCATTTTCTATAGTAATTTCAAAACTGTGTTTAACACACATTTTTTCTAAATCAGATTCATACCTTGATCTTTCTTCATCTTTTATTTCTTTTGGAATATTCATTTCAACATACTCAAAAGCTTCTAACAATGCTTCTTTCTTCGATGTATAATAAAGTGTTTCTAAAACAGTATTATTAATAATTACGAAAAAAGCAATAATCATTCCAATTACAATACACAATGTTAAAAACAATTTTGCACGAATAGATTTAAATATATTCTTAAATTTCATTCTTTTCCCCTATTATTTAATTTCAAATTTATATCCTATACCACGAATTGTTTGAATATGTTTTCCTTTTTTACCTAATTTATGTCTAATCTTTTTAATATGACTATCAATTGTTCTTGAATCTCCATAATAATCATAATTCCATACTGTATTTAAAATTTTATCTCTTGATAAAGCAATATTTTCATTATCTAATAAGTATTTTAAAAGTTCATATTCTCTAAAACTTAATTCTACTTGTTTACCATCAACAGTAACTGTTCTACCTTCATTATCAATAACAATACCATCATAGCTTTTTAATTCTTTAGCTTCTGGCATTGATCTTTTTAATATTGCTTCAACTCTTGCAACTAATATTTTTGGACTAAATGGTTTTGTTATATATTCATCTACTCCAAGTTCAAATCCAAATAGTTCATCTTGTTCTTCAGCTCTAGCTGTTAACATTACTATTGGTAATTTTTTATTTTCTTGACGAATATTTCTTAAAACAGACCAACCATCTAATTTAGGCATCATAACATCAAGTAAAATTAAACTGATTTTTTCTTTATTCTCTTCATAAACTTTTAGTGCTTTTTCTCCATCTTCTGCTTCTAAAATATTATAATTCTTTTGTATTAGAAAATCTCTAATTAATTTTCTCATTCTAGATTCATCATCTACTACTAATATAGTTAAATCGCCCATATATTACTACCTCCAATATAGCTTATATTTACTACTTTATTTTTTTAAATTTTATAATACATTCTTATATATATAACAAAATTATGTTTTTTGTGTGAAAAAAAGCCTATTTTATTAAACTTTTCAACTCATTTAGATTATTTTCAAAATATTTAAATGCTTTTTCATAAGTTTCTGTTTTTTCTAAATCAACATCAACCATTCTTAATAATGTTAATGAATCTTTTGCACCACCTTGACTTAGCATATTAATATATCTTTCAACATAGCCTTCTTCTCCAGCTAATATTTTACTTGCTATAACAATTGCTGATGTAATTCCTGTTGCATATTTATAAACATAAAAGCATCTATAAAAATGTGGAATTCTTGCCCATTCATATTTTATCTCTTCATTTATTTCAGTTGATGGACCAAAATATTTTTTAACAAGTTCATAATATATTTCATTTAAATTTTCTGATGTTAAACTTTCACCATTTTCAATTTTTGAATGTACATCTCTTTCAAATTCAGCAAACATTGATTGTCTAACTAATGTAGCTCTAATCATGTCTAATTGTTCATTAATAAGAGCTGCTTTTTTTATTGGATCTTGTTCTTTTTTTATTAAATAATTTGCAAGTAATATTTCATTTACTGTTGATGCAACTTCAGCTACCATTATTGTATAATTTGCATTAATTATATTTTGGTTTTTACTTGCATAATAACTATGCATAGAATGACCAAGTTCATGAGCTATAGTTGATACATCTCTTGATGAATTTATGAAATTTAAAAGTACAAATGGATGAAGTGTATGAACCCCCATACTGTATGCTCCTCCCATCTTATTTTCTTTCTCATAAACATCAATCCAATTATTATCAAATGCTTCTTTTAATTTATTTACATATTCTTCACCTAAAATACCTAATGCATCTAATACTGTATTTTTTGCATCCTCATATTCTATATGATCTTTTTCTGTTTCCAATGTATTTAAATAAACATCATACATTTGTAGTTTTTCTTTATTTAAAAGTTTTGCTTTTAAATTTAAATATTCATGATTTAAATACAAGTTTTTATTCATAGCATCAAGTAATGTATGATATACATTTTCATTTGAATCATCATTGTTTGTAGCTGCATCTAATGATGAATTATAATTTCTAATTCTACTAGAAATAACTCTTGATTTTACTCTTGTTAAATATAATTCTGTTATTGTATTTATATGTTTTTTATAAAGTCTATACATTGATTCAAATGCTTGTTTTCTTATATTTTCTGATTTATTTGTTAAATATTTAGAAAATATAGCTGCATTCATTTTCAATTCATTTCCGTCATCATCTTTAATACTATCGAATTCAAATTCAGTATTAGTAAATATATCAAATGTATTTTCTGATGCACCAAAAACTTCACCATATTGTGCTAAAACATTTTCTACCTCTTCAGATAAAATATGTTTTTTCTCTTTCATAATATCTCTAATTGTTTTTTCAAATTCTTTCATTCTATCATCTGTTAAGAATTCTTCTAATCTTTCATTTGAAATCTTACTGATTTCAGGTGATGCAAAACTCTCAACTTCAGAAAAATCTGTACTAATTTTTTCTACTCTTTTATAAAGTTTTATAGCTTCTACACTACTCATATCTTGATGATATTTAAACATAGCATATGCATATATTCTTTCATGTAATTCTAAAGTTTTTTCCAATACTTTAAAATATTCATACATTTCATCAACCGAATTTCCAAGTCTACCTTTAAAAGTTTTTATCTTATCTAATAATTCATAGAACATTTTAATTGAATTATCTAAATCATTTTCGTCTTCAAATAATTCTTTTAAGTTCCAATTTAATTTATTTTCCATTTATGTCTATCCCCCTAATTAATCTAATTCCATATTTCGAGCAAATATTCCATTTCTTTCTTGCTCATCAATATAATCATAAATTACATCATCAAAAATTCCTCTTTGATAATTTGGATCTCCCTTCACATAAAGCATATCTAAATCACATACAACAATATCACCTTTTTTCAATGCTTTATGTTTGTTTGTTGGATATCTTGGATGCTCTAAAAATCCAAGAACATTGAACTCATCACTAGCTATATAATCTGGAAGAATATTGTCTTTTCTTAAGACAACTAAATTTTCTTTTCTAGCATCTCCCCAAAGTATTCCATCATTTTCAAGTTCTTTATATATTTCTAATAACTTTTCATCTGTTATATCTACAGATTTAGTATCACCATAATTAAACACTTCAATACATGAACCATCTTGATATCTTTTTCTAAAATATGGCATCATTATTCTTGGATGATAAGGAACTTCAAATTTTCTTCTACCAGCACCTATTTTTACTATTTGATCTCCAGTTTGTAATATCAAACTTGTAGATCCTGTGCTTTTAAATCTATATGGTTCTCCTTTAGAAATTTCTTTTAAAACAATCATCTTTTCTTCTAAATCAGGTGATTTTAGTAAAGATACAAATGATTCATCTTTAATAAATCTTGCTCCCGAAAGCATATTAGCTTCCGAAAAATCATATCCTTTTTTTGCAAGTTCTAAAACTTCCATTGGATCCATAAATTTAATTGCTGGAACACTTGAGTCTTGATATACTTGCGCTAAATATCCATACTTTTCGTATTCTTCCTTAAATTCTGGATAATCTTTCATTTTTTCTATTGTTTTGAAAAATCCACCTATTGGTGTATCCCATTGATTTTCACTATATCTACTTTTTATTCTTTCAAAATTATCTTTTATCATTTTTCTACCAAGTGGTGTTTCCATGCATGTTACAGTAATTGCTGATAAATCTGTTAAGCAATTTTGGAAAAAATCCTCAAAATTATTAGCAATTACATGAGCACCTCCTGGAACATTTCCAATAACTTCAGCTAGTGGTGCTGAATCTCTAAAATCGCCATAATTAACTAAATATTCTATATTTTCAAATGCTTCTTGTCTTACATTTTCATCATTTAACATTACTGCTAAATGTACTGATGGATTAGATGAATTTTGATATATAATTCTCCACTTTTTAGAAACAGCATCTTTTCCATCTTGATACTTCATATATTTTTCAAGTAAATCTCTAAACTGATATATATTTCTTTCTGAAAGAAGTGCAAGTTCCGGTAAAGTATTTGAAATCTCCATTCTTACAGATTCATTATCTACATTTGCTATTAATCTTTGAAATAATTCTGTTTGATTATTCACAATTTTTCCCCTTATCCTAAGTGTTCTTTTTTTGTTATTTTATCATAGTTTATTGGTTTTGAGCAATAAATTTTATTTACATTTTCAATTTCTGTGATATAATGTGATAAACAAGTTTTATCTAGTTTATGAAGGAGGTTATAATTTTGAAATTAAATTCAGACGATCAAACACTTGCCGAAAGCAAAATATTACTTTTATATATTTTAAGTAAAGTTGGAAAAGCAATATCTCACAACGAACTTCTAGAATTAGTTACTTCAATTGTTGATATGAATTACTTTTATTTCCAACAATTCTTACTTGATTTATTAGAAGACAATTATATAACTAAATATCAAATTGAAGATTCAGATATATACGAAATAACAGATGATGGAAAAAATGCAATTGATCTTACTATTGATATTGTTCCTGGAATTTTAAAATTAGAAGTAGATAGTAAATTTAAGAAAAACTTAGATACAGTTAAAGATAAATTCTCAATTTCTTCTGAATATACACCAATTTCAGAAAGAGAATTCACTGTTAGATGTAAAATTGTTGAAAACAATACTACAATTTTTGACCTTCACGCTCACGCTGGTTCACGTGAACAAGCAAAAAAAATAGTAGACAATTGGAATACCAATGCTACTGAAATTTATCCAAAAATATTAGAATTATTAATTAATTAAAATAAAAACCCAACAAGTTAAGTTATAACTAGTTGGGTTATTTTTTTAAAACATAAAGTTCTCTACATTATTTCTATCTACTTTAATAAATTTATAAGATTCTTTAATATTATACTTACTATAATAATTCATATACATACTTTTAGGAATATTTACATTATATGTTCCGTCTTTAAGTGGTACTACAAACAACAAAGAATCACCTTTCATTCCTGAATAATACAAATCTTTCATTTTTTCTTTTTGTTCTTTTGCAACACTTTTCTCTATTACTGTTTTTAAATATTCAATAATTATATCGTCATAGCCATCTGCTAAAATTAAAAGTTTTTCAACAAGTTCATTTTGATTATTGACAATTCTCATTTTTTTACCAAAATCATTTGATACCGCTAAATTTTTAACTTTTTCTAATTTTTTTTCATCTGCTTGAGGTACAAAATATAATAATGCATTGTTTTCTAAATTTTCAAATAATACAGGATATTCAGCTTGGAAATCATTCTTACATTCAGGACATCTAAATTTAAAAAATAATCTTTTCATTATTTTTTCTTTATTATCCGTAGTCGAATCAATATTTATTGTATCTGATACAGCAATATTTCCTACATATTTACATTTTGAACATGTTATTGAATGTGTTTTAATTTGTCCCATAAATACTCCTCTATTTTATCTTTTTTGTTCCCCTATAAGCTTCATATAATATTACACTTGTAGCAACTGCAGCATTTAAACTTTCAGTTTTACCTATCATTGGAATTTTAATTCTATCTGTTGCTTCATTTAAAACTTCTTCTGAAACTCCATTAGCTTCATTTCCAATTACTATTGCTGATTTTTTATAATCAACGTCATATATACTTTTATCTGTTCTTAAATCAGTTGCATAAACATTAATTTTATGTTTTTTAAATTCTTTAACTATTTTTGCTAAAGATTCTACTTCTACAACTTTTATTCTATATATAGCTCCCATTGTAGATCTTACTACTTTAGGATTATATATGTCACTACTTCCTTTTGATACAATTATTTGTGTCATATTAAGACTATCAGCAGTTCTTAATATTGTTCCCATATTCCCTGGGTCTTGAATATTGTCTAAAAGAAGATATATATCTTTAGAAAAATCAATTTCTGTTTCTTTGTTTTCTGGTTTCTTTATTATCGCCATTATTCCTTGTGGATTAATAACATCTGACATTGTAACAAATACTTTTTCCGCTACATAAATACACTTAAACTTAGCTATTTCATACATAAGTTCATTTGGAATACTAGCTTGAACTTTACAATCATCACAGATTATAATTGATTTTATTTCAGCATTCTCTTCTATTGCTTCTTGCACCATTTTAATGCCTTCTACAATAAACTCTTTATATTCTTCTCTATACTTTTTTTCTTTAAGCTTTTTAATATGCTTAACTATTTCATTATCTTTACTTGTTATAACCATTTATTCACCTTTTTTTCTAATATTATAATTATTATTTTGGCTTTTATCAATATTTTTATACATTAACAACTATATTATATCATATCAACATAATTTTGTTAATTATTATTTATGTTTTTCTCCAAATGTGTTTTTTCCGTGAAAATAGTGACTTTTGTCGTTTTCTGTGATATAATAATTTTTACAGAAAAAATTTCCACACCAGAGGGAGGCAATATCATGAAGGAAATCAATACTGCCGTTGATAAACGGCACACACAGGCCGCAGTAGAACTGCTGAAAACAACTTTGTCCAAGTACGGCGTAGATAATGGCTGCATCCAATTAATCAAAGACGCAATATATATTGCCCCGCAGATGAAAGGATGCCTGTCCGAAGAACTGCTCGAAGAAATTCGAAACGTGTTCTATTGGACTCATTGTGTCTTTGTCGAAGACATTGACGGACTTGTGCGATTCGACGCCGACAACAACACAGTGCTCGTTAACCTCTCCAATTATGAGGAAATCGCCGGTGTTCGTGAAAAGCTCGTATCGTATGGTACTGTGATAAAGAAATTTGCATACAAAAGGAAGGAATTCTCTTATGAGTACGACCTTAACGGTCATCCCCCTTTAAGCTATGACAAACTCCAGGAAGTTCGCGATATCGTGAACCCCGATCACAGCAACCCCCGTTCGGCAATCGTGTTCTCGTTCAAAGGAGATTACAGCATCAGACTGACCCTGTGACAAACTTCACCCCGCAAGCATGCAATATGCAAGCGGGGCTCTTTTTTTTATAATTTTCCTAAAAATTCTTTACACTCTGCTAAAACATTTTTTTCAGCTAACAATTTAAATGTTATATATGGTTCTTTAGAAGGAGAAAACTTAATTCTATTTCTAAATATTTTCATAAGTTTATCAACTATATCAAAATTAAACCTTTCATTATCAAAATGAAATACAACATTTTCTCTTTTTTGAGAGATTTTTAATATATACTTCTCTCTTGCTAATATTTTTATTCTTGCAATATCTAAAAGATTTTCTATTTCAAAAGGAATTTGACCATATCTATCAATAATCTCATCTGTAACATTTTCAACATCTTCTTCATTTTTACATAGAGCTATATTTTGATATATTTCAATCTTTTGACTTGAATTCTCTATAAATTCATCTGGAATATAACTTGTCACATTTAAATCAATTTGAACATCAATTTCTTCAACAATCTCTTCCCCACGAATTTCTTTTACAACTTCATCTAAAAGTTTACAGTACATATCATATCCAATTTGATCCATATGACCATGTTGAATTTCTCCCATTAAACTTCCAGCACCACGAATTTCTAAATCTCTCATTGCAATTTTAAAACCTGAACCAAATTCAGTAAATTCTTTAATTGCTTTCAATCTTTTATCTGCAACTTCTGTTAACATTTTATCTCTACGATATGTGATATATGCATATGCTTGTTTATCAGAACGTCCTACCCTACCTCTAATTTGATAAAGTTGAGCTAATCCTAATCTATCTGCATTTTCAACAATTATTGTATTAGCATTTGGAATATCTATTCCTGATTCTAAAATTGTTGTACATACTAAAACATTACATTTTCCATCAACAAAATTTTGCATTATATTTTCAAGTTGATTTCCTGTCATTTTACCATGAGCAAACTCTACTTTAGCCTCTTCAACTAATTCTGATATTTCTAATGCTTTCTTCTCTATTCCTTCAACATTATTAAATAAATAGAATACTTGACCACCTTTTTCTAATTCTCTTGTTATCGCTTCTTTTACAACTTCATGATCATATTCAAGCACATAGGTTTGAACTGGTCTTCTGTTTTGTGGTGGTTCATATATTACAGACATATCTCTCATTCCAACAATTGACATATGTAATGTTCTTGGAATTGGTGTTGCAGTCATAGTTAAAACATCAACACTATTTTTTAATTCTTTAATAGTCTCTTTTGCTTTTACTCCAAATCTATGCTCTTCGTCTATAATTAATAATCCTAAATTTTTATATTTAACATCTTTACTTAAAACTCTATGAGTACCAATTAATATATCAGTCTCTCCAAGTTCTAATCTTTTTAAAGTATCTTCTTGTTCTTTTTTAGTTCTAAATCTATTTAATAATTCTATCCTAATAGGATATTCTTTCATTCTTTCTTTAAAGTTTTCATATTGTTGTTGAGCTAAAACTGTAGTTGGTACTAAATAAACAACTTGTCTTTGATCCATTACAGATTTAAATGCCGCTCTTATTGCTACTTCAGTTTTTCCATAACCAACATCACCACATAAAAGTCTATCCATTGGTCTTGGTTTTTCCATGTCTTTCTTTACTTCTTCAATACATCTTAATTGATCATCAGTTTCAACATATTTAAAACTATCTTCAAATTCTTGTTGCCAAGGTGTATCTTTTGAATACGCAAAACCTTGCATTTTTTGACGTTTAGCATAAAGTTCAATTAATTCTTCAGCTACTTCTCTTAAATTATTTTTTACTTTTGCTTTAGTCTTATCCCATTCTTTTGAACCTAATCTATTAAGTCTTGGACCTATTTTCTCCGGCCCAACATATTTTCTAATATTATCTAAAGAGTTAGTTGGAATGTATAATATATCATCATCTTTATATTTTAATTTTATATAATCTTTTGTTATACCATCCGCTCTAATTGTATTTACACCAATATATTGACCAATACCATGAGCTTTATGAACTATATAATCTCCTTCTTTTAAATCAGAGAATACGATAGTTTCTCCTTCTTTAAATGCTGATGGAGTTTTTAATCTTTTTTGTGGTTTAGCTTCAAAAATCTCTTCTGTAGATATTACTAAAAGACTAGCATCATGAAGTTCAAAGCCCGCAGAAAAAGCTCCAGGTGTGATGTTTACCACCCCTAGAGTTAAGTCTTCTTCTAAAAAATCTGTATATATATTTGGTATTTCTTTTTCTAATAGTAAGGCCGCTAATTTACGACAATTTTCCGTGCTTCCGCCTAGAATTACTGTTTGTTTTCCTCTTCTAATTGCTTCTTGTAGTTCCTGAAACAGTAAATCCATTGAACTACGAAAAAAGTTGACCTCCCTATAGCTAAAGCTATATCCGTTTCTTTTTGCATGCATACTTTGTTTGTCCACGAAACCATAATCTTGTTTCTCAAGATATACTGTTTGTTTGTTTTGAAGTCTATCTGAAAACTTTAGATAGTCTTTCATTTCAGTTAAGATTCCTGGAACAATTTTGTTTTTCTCAGTTAATCCTTTGATTAAATGAACGTTATCTTTTGTTATATTTTCCGCTCTTGTTTTTATCTTAGCAATTTCATCTATAAAAATTATACAGTCATCTGGAAGATAATCTAAAAGAGTATCTGTTTCTTGATAGAAACAATCGAAATATTTATCAATCTTTGTTAAAAATTCACCATTTTTAATTTGATAAACATCATCTTTTACTTTCTCTTTTACTGAATTTGGATATATTTTATCCTCAATTCTTTCACATACTGTATTTACATCTGTCTCTAGCAAAAATTCAAATGCTGGAAATATTTCAATATCTTCTAGCATTTTTACAGTTCTTTGTGTTGCTAAACTAAACTTTCTAATAGAGTCAATTTCATCTCCCCAAAGTTCAATTCTTACACCACTATTTTTTGAGGTTGCAATATCAATAATACCACCTCTAACACTGAATTGACCTTTCCCTTCAATTAGGTCATATCTTTCATATCCTAAAAGAACTAATTTCTCTTTTAAGTTTTCAAGATCTACAGTGTCTCCTGTTTTTAAAGTCATAACATTTTTGTATAAACTTTCTTTTGTAATCATTTTTTGCATTGCAGCTTCAATTGTTGTAACGATAATTCCATTATCATTTTTTACTAATTGATTTAATACTGAAATTCTTTTGAATAATGTATCTTTACTTTCAGCAACATAATCAAAACTAATAACATCTCTTTTAGGAAATTGTCTAACTTTTTCTCCGAAAAAAGCTAAATCTTTAATTATTCTTTTTGCTTGTAACTCATTATACGTAATGATACAAATTGGCTTTTCTGTATAAAATTTTGTACTATAAGCCATATGAATTTTTCCTACATCAGTTAATCCTGATAACATCATTGGATTTGTACCCTTTTTTATATCAAAGATATAATCATTGAATTTCTTTAAGTTGGGTACAACTTTTACTAATGAATTCATATCACATTCCTTTCTTTACTCTTAATATTATATATTCTCCTGCAAAGTTAATATTTAAAAAATGTTCCATAATTATATACTATTTTTCTTTATATTTCAACGTTTTATTTAATTTTTATATTATTTTTTTGTATTTTTATCAAATTTTTACCGTTTTTACCCTTAAAAAGCTCCTAAAACATCTTTTTTACTCTTTTTTCCTTCATTTTAAGCATAAAAAAACGAGACCCATCCTTAGCAGAACAGGTCTCATGCATTTTTAATACACTGTTTACATTCACTTTGCGTCACCACTTTTTTCTTTATATCTAAAAATTTTCTACTTTTTCCTATTACAAGTTTATTTGTGCTATTCTAGATATTCTAGGTCATCATCCTTTCGTTCGATTTTAGCTTCATCTTTTACTTTCTGAAGCTTCCGTTCGAACTCTTTCTCTTTACGAATCATTTCATTGTTAAGCTTTACAGTATAAGCGCTCAAAATAACGATTACAAGGCAAAGTAACAAAATAACAATCGCAAAGGCAATAATTATAAACTTGATAAGATCAGCTGCTAATAACGTTACAACAATATTTTCCATTCAGTATTCTCCTTCTTTTCATTATTAGTTGTAATAGTATTAGTAGAAAATTGTAAGTATGCCGTTTCAATGATTTTTCATATGTATTAAAAGCAAAAATAACTGGAATCATAATCATAATTTTCCTGTTATATTTACTTGAATATGTATTATAGCACTTAGATTTTTCTCTTTCAAGTATCATATTTTTAGTTTTTATGCATAATTAATTATTATTAAATTTAAATTTGGAGATTATTATGAATTTTTTTATAATTAACTTAAAAAAGAACGGTTTTACTATCATTTTTATGCTTTTTACTCTTTCATTATTACTTTTTTCTGATACAAACTTAATTGCTGCAAAAAATGGTCTTTCTCTTTTTATCAATAATGTCTTTCCATCACTATTCCCTTTTTTTATTGCAACAGAGATATTATACAAAACTAACTTCATTAACATATCTTCAAAACTACTTACCAAAATCGCTAGACCTATTTTTAATATTCCACCAAAAGCAACTATCGCATTAATTCTTGGAACAATAAGTGGATATCCTATTGGCGCTAAAATTGTATGTAATTTGAAAAAAGATAAATTAATATCAAGTATTGAAGCTGAAAGACTAATAGCTTATACCAATAATTCTGGACCACTTTTCATTCTTTCAACTATACGGTATCTCTCTATTTGGCAGCAAATCTTTAGGTTATAAACTTCTATTTGTTCATTTATTATCATCGATATTAGTTGGAATCATATTTAGAAATTGGAAGAAAAATGAAGACAAGCTTATTCAAAGACTTACATCAAAAAACAAATATCAAAGTGAATTAATTACTGTTTCAAATTTTGGTGAAATTCTTGGAAATTCAATTAAAAATTCTATCCAATCAATATTAACTATTGGTGGATATATTATTCTTTTTTCTATCATAATATCTACTTTAGAAACTACTAATATATTAAATATATTTTCAAGTCTATTTGCTATATTTAATATCCCTCCAGAAGCTACCAAATCAATTTTAAATGGCTTATTAGAAATAACTAATGGAATTAATCAAGCAACAAATATATCCCCTAATTTTTCAATTTTATCTATTATGATTACATCTTTTTTATTAGGTTTTGGAGGTTTATCTATACTACTTCAAATTTTCAGCATTATCTCAAAAGAAAACATATCAATCAAACCATATTTTTATGGAAAATTACTACAAGGTATATTTTCTTGTTTCTTTATATTATTCATCATATAACAAAAAAGTAGGACTATTTCTAGTCCTACTTTAAAACTTATTATTATTCTCCAAGTTTATATTTTTCTCTTGCTACATAGTGTGTATGTAATAATTCATGAGATTTATGTCCGCCTGGTTTTTCTAAATATTCTTCATATAATTTTTTGATTACTGGGTTTTCATGTGATTTTCTAATTGTGCTAGCTTCATCAATTGAATATAAAGCTCCAGCTCTTTTTGATCTAATATCAATAGTAGCTCTTTCTTTAGAAGATCTAATTGGTTGTCCTCCCCCCATTACGCATCCACCTGGGCAAGCCATAATTTCTACGAATTGATAATCAGCTTTTCCTGATTTAATTTCTTCTAATATAATTTGAGCATTTTTTAATCCAGAAGCAACAACAACTTTAACTTCTTTTCCATTCATTTCAACTGTTGCTTTTTTAATTCCTTCTGCTCCTCTAACTGGTTCATATTCTAATCTATCAAATGGATTTCCTGTAACTATTTCTTTTACTGTTCTTAATGCAGCTTCCATAACACCACCAGTTGTTCCGAAAATTACACCAGCACCTGTTGCTTCACCCATTGGATGATCAAATCCTGTTTCTTCTAATGTTGAAAATTCAATGTGAGCTTGTTTAATCATTCTAGCAAGTTCTCTTGTAGTGATAACTGCATCAACATCATTTATCATTTCATCTCTTGAAGATTCGAATTTTTTAGCAACGCAAGGCATTACTGAAACAACATATATTTTAGCTGGATCAATGTTATTTTTCTCAGCAAAATATGATTTTATAATAGCACCAAACATTTGATGTGGTGATTTACATGTAGATAAGTTTGGAATTAAATCTGGATAATTTAATTCTAAGTATCTTACCCATCCTGGACTACATGATGTAATCATTGGAAGTGTTCCACCATTTTGGAATCTATCTAAAAATTCTGTTCCTTCTTCCATAATTGTAAGATCTGCTGCAGTATTTGTATCAAATACTTTATCAAATCCTAATGTTCTTAATGCTGTAACCATTTTTCCTGTTACATTAGTTCCGATTTCCATTCCGAATTCTTCACCAAGTGCAACTCTAACAGCAGGTGCTGTTTGTACTACAACATATTTTTCTGGATCTCTTAATGCTGCCCATACTTCTTTTGTAGAATCTTTTTCTTTTAAAGCTCCTACTGGACATGCTTGAATACATTGTCCACAGAATGTACAGTTAACATCATTTAAACTTTTATTTGCATATGTTGAAACTGCTGATGCAAATCCTCTGTTTGCAGAATCGATAGCTCCGATTCCTTGAACTTTTTTACATGTTGCAACACATCTTCTACATAATACACATTTATTAAAATCTCTAACGATAGATGGTGATAGATCATCTATTTCATGAACATTTCTTTCACCTTTATATCTAATATCATCTACATAGAATTGTTGTGCTAATTTTTGTAATTCGCAATTACCATTTCTTGTACATGTTAAACATTCTCTATCATGATTTGAAAGAATTAAGTCTAAAACAACTCTTCTAGCTTCAATAACTGTAGGAGTACTTGTATTTACTACCATTCCTTCTTCTGCTTTTTGAATACATGCTGTAGCTAAACCTCTTCTACCTTCAACTTCTACAACACACATTCTACAATCTCCAACTTCATTTATACCTTTTAAGAAACAAAGTGTTGGAATATCTATATTAGCTTTTCTTGCTGCTTCTAATATTGTTGATCCTTCTTCAACTTCTACATTTTTTCCATTTATAGTTAAATGTATCATGTTAATCTCCTTTCATATTTTTGGATTATTAAGATTTCTAATTTTTAATTGCGTGGAATGGACATTTTGTAATACATGTTCCACATTTTATACATTTTTCTAAGTCGATTACGTGTGGTTGTTTGATATCTCCAACGATAGCATCAACTGGACAATTTCTCTTACATAATCCACATCCTTTACACATTTCTGGTACAATTGTAAGTTGCATTAAAGCTTTACATTCACCTGCACTACATTTTTTCTCATTAATGTGTTCTTCATATTCATTTCTGAAATATTTTAATGTACTTAAAACTGGGTTGGGTGCTGTTTGCCCAAGTCCACAAACAGATGCTGTTTGAATATTTCTGCAAAGAACTTCGATTTTTTCAATATCTCCTTCTTCACCTTTTCCATCTGTAATTCTTTCAAGCATTTCTAATAATCTCTTTGTACCAATTCTACAAGGCGTACATTTACCACATGATTCATCAACTGTAAATCCTAAATAGAATTTTGCTAAGTTAACCATACATTTTGAATCATCCATAACGATTAATCCACCTGAACCCATCATAGATCCAATAGCTTTTAATGATTCATAATCAATTGGTGTATCTAAGTGTTCTTCTGGAATACATCCTCCTGAAGGTCCACCTGTTTGAGCTGCTTTGAATTTTCTTCCGTTTGGAATTCCTCCACCGATATCAAAAACGATTTCTCTTAATGTTACACCCATTGGAACTTCAACAAGACCAATATTCATAACATTTCCACCTAAAGCGAATACTTTTGTTCCTTTAGATGTTTCTGTTCCTAT
>JAZLBY010000034.1:0-4518 GCA_045613965.1 Candidatus Scatovivens sp. | reverse complement strand
ATTTGTAATTTAATAACATTTACAACTTCTTTCTCTGCCATTTCTACTTAGCACCTCCTTCTTAGTTAACTTTTTGAACTTGTGAAAATTCTAGTTCTACTGGAGTTTCTCTTCCAAACATAGAAACTAAAACTTTAACTTTTTGTTTTTCTTTATTTATTTCTTGAACTGTTCCAACAAAACCTTCTAATGGTCCGTTAACTACTTGTACAGTATCGTTAACGTCATAATCAATGTTTACTGGAACTGCATCAAATCCCATATTTCTGATTTCAGCATCTGTAAGAGGAATAGGATCTGTTCCTGAACCAACAAAACCTGTAACACCTCTTGTATTTCTTACGATATACCAAGACTCTTCTGTTACTATCATTTTAATAAGAACATAACCTGGAAATACTTTTTTTAGATTAGTTTTTCTTTTTCCATCTTTAATTTCAACTTGTTCTTCCATTGGAACAACAATATTAAAGAAGAAATCTTCTAGTTCTCTATTTTTGATTGTTTTTTCTAAGTCTGTTTTTACTTTATTTTCATAACCTGAATATGTATGAACTACATACCATTTTGGTTCAACTTTATTCTCTTCTTGAGACATAGTCTAGCCTCCTCTTAAATACTTTCTTATTTAATTCTATTCTACAGAATTTGTAGTATCATTTGTAGCTTCGTTTATTATTCTGCTGAAGTATTTGTTGTTTCTACAGTTTCTGTGCTATCTGTTGCTTCCGCTTCATTAGAAGTTTCAGTAGCTGCATCTTCACTGTGATCATGTTCTTCTTCAACAGTTTCACTTGAGCTAGATGTAACTAGGGCTTTTAGTTTTTCTACACCATAAACATTTAGATTTTCAAATACAACATCTAGTACGAATACTATTGCTGAAACTAATAATACGATAGCAATAACTGCTGATGTATTATTAACTAATTGTTTCATTGTAGGCCAACTAACTCTTTTTAATTCTGCCTTAAATTCTTTAAAAAAGTTTTTCTTTTCTTTTTTATCAGTTTTTGCAACTTTTTTTGCTTTGTTCTCTGCTGATTTAGCAGGTGTTTTTTCAACTTTTTTCTCTTTATTTACTTCTTTAGCCATCTTAACTCCTCCTAATAGATTAAACTATTTTGTTTCTTTATGAGTTGTACGTTTTTTGCAGAATTTACAATATTTAACTACTTCTAGTCTTTCTGTGTTATTTCTTTTATTTTTTGATGTCATATAGTTTCTTCTTTTACATTCTGTACATTCTAATATAATGTTTTCTCTTGGACCTTTTGCCGCCATTCTAACTACACCTCCGTTTTCACTAATATGAAGCTTTAATTTTTTTATATTTATATTTTTTAACGATGTGACTGTATGTATATCTCAATACATGCTTATATAGTTTACCACAAAATAGCGCTATATGTCAACTGTTTTCGAATATTTTTTTACATTTTTTTAACAACTTTCTTCTTATATTATTTAGGAAAAAACGTACTAAAAATTGAATTTCTAAATAATATTATTTTGACTTAAAAACTATATAATTAAAAGACAAAAATATGTTGTTTTTTTCATATATTTGTCTTTTAACATCCTTTTTATAAATACTTTAAAGCTTTTTATATAATTTAAAAATTTATAAACTATTTATTTCTTTTTCCTTCTTACTGGTTTATCTACCTTCTTTGAAGTCTTTGCTTTCTTATTTCTTAACTTTGGAATAAAATTATTTTCTTTATTTTGTTCTTTCTTTATGTTTTTAGAATTTCTAGAAACAACTTTGGGTTCATCTTTTTTTGCCTTCTTTTCTACAGAATATCCAAATTTTCCAACTTTAAGACCTAATTTATAATAACCACCATTTGCATACGCTATTAGATCACATTTTGATATATCAAAACTTCCATTTTCATTTATATATTTTTCATCTGCGTTTATGCACATTACTTCAGCAATAAATGTAGTATGACTACCAAAATCTTTTTCTTCAATAACCTTGCATTCAACTGAGACCGGTGCCTCTTTTATAGCTGGTGCTGAAACAAATTGTGATTTCTCTTTTGTAAGTTTCATTTCTTTAAACTTGTCTACTTGAGCACCACTTTTTACACCACACCAATCAGTTGCATATGCTAAATCTTCATTTGTTAAATTAATAACAAATTCCTTTTTGTCTTTAATTATATTATAAGAATATCTCTCTGGTCTTACGGAAATATAAACTATTGCAGGATTTGTGTTTAATATACCAGTCCATCCTACAGTAATAATATTTGAATTTTCCATATCACCACATGATACCATTACAGCTGGTATTGGATATATAAAAGTACCAGCTTTCCAAGTAACTTTTCCCAATTTATCTTACTCCATCATCTCTTTTATTTTTATTAAACTCATAAGTTCCATTTGTAATATCTCTAACTAATCCTAAATGTTTACTCATTAATTCTGTTGACTTACAAAATGCATCAAATGTAATATATCTTTTTTGTCCAACATATCCACGATGTTCTAATGCATATTTAGCTGCTTCAACATCATAAGCATTTCTAACATAATTAGAATCCATTATTAGACCTTTATCAGTCTCATGAACAGCTCCTAAAAATCTATAGTTATCATCAACAGCAGTTGATAATAATCTATCTGAAAATGCAACTTTAGCAAAGAAATCAACTTGATCTTCAGGAATTTTCTCTGTATAAATCATATGTAGCATTCCTGATTTTGCAACTGATCTATAATGAGGACTATGTTTTCCAATTCCTATTTTTTCTAAATTACTTAATCTATCAGCAGTAGCACTATCCATTATTGTTGCTCTTTTTCCATTAACTTTTAGAATTCTTTCATCATCCATTCCTGGAACAAATTCATCTGCTGTTTTAAATTTTATATCTGCAAATGGTACTAAAACAAAATATGTATGAACACCATCTTTTCCTAAACGAGTAACACCAACTAAATCTAAAGCTTCTGAAGCAATAGTTGGTCTACCATCACTATTAAACATAGTTCCATAACCAAATTTTCCATAGCTAACTGCAACAACTCTTTGGTTTTCAACTCCACCTTTAGAATATTCTGCAAATGTATCTAGAATAACTAATGGTTCTTTTCTTTCTCTTAATTGCCAAGAGAATGTTCCTTCTCTTGCAGGTTTTTGTTTAGGTGGTGTACCAAATATAACTGATTCTAAACCATTTATATTAGCTTTTCTTTTATCTGCTGCTGACATAGGTCTTACAAGCTCAGATACTATAACTTTATCTCTTTTTGCACCACATCTAACACTTTCAGCTTCTTTTTCCATATAAGCTTTTACTCTATCATTATATGCTTTTAGATATCTATCATACTCTCTCATTTTAGGAGCTGATGATAAAGTTCTATCTGCAAATAACATTTCTTCAACTTCTTCTCTATAAATTGTAGCTCTATCTGGAAATCTTCTTTTTATTTCATTATTAATTCTAATATGATAAACACCTGTATATATTGTATGTCTTACTTTAGCTAAGGTATCATCAAGTTCAGCTGCTTCAGGTGTTTTGGCATCTATTCTGTTTTCAAAATTTCTAACAATATTAGTAAGTATAACAGAATTTACCATTTCATATTCAGTTGGTTGATAACCTTGACGTCCAGGTAATTTAGTTTGTGTTATTAAAGCATGTTCATTAGCTGAAGCTTCTTTCTCACGATTATCAACAATATATTTACAACATTCTTCAAAAGTTTTAAATCTAAATTTATATGGATCTAAATAATTAACTTGATCTAATATGAATTTCTTTTCTTCCTCAGAAAAAATTTCAATAGCTTTAGCTGTTAAAAGATCAAAACAATCTTTAATTGCTGTTCTAGAAAATCTTCTTTGAGAAACTTCTGGAAAAGCATCAGAAACAGCAGGTGCACAAGTTAGCATTGCCTCTGTTGAAGAGTCATATAAACCTGTTTTTGCAAGTACATCATACAAAGATTTACCTGGTCCAACATAATCATATAAATCAAAACTTTTCTTTGGTTTTACAACTGATTCCATAAATTAATACCTCGTAAATAATAATAAAAACATTTATCCATTTTAATAAATATTTTACAGAATAAATTATATCATAACGAATATAATTTGCAATATTTTTTCAAGCTATTTTATCATTAGTATCAAAATAAAAACGGCTTATTTTTGATTCTAGCGCGTCATAAATTTTGAAAACATATGAAAAATCAAGCTTAGATGTTTTTTTCATCTTATTAAAATGTTTTAAACAAAATTAAAAGAGACTGCTAAGCAGTCTCTAATGGCTCCTCTTGTTGGACTCGAACCAACGACCTATCGGTTAACAGCCGAGCGCTCTACCAACTGAGCTAAAGAGGAATATATAAAATCTGGCGACTTCCTATTTTCCCAACAAGGTAACTCGTAAGTATCTTCGGCACTAAGGAGCTTGACTTCTGTGTTCGGCATGGGAACAGGTATTTCCTCCTCGTTATTATCACCAGAAATGTTTTGTATGCTATTTG
>JAZLBY010000033.1:0-2042 GCA_045613965.1 Candidatus Scatovivens sp. | reverse complement strand
AAAGAAGCACTGCTAAGCAGTGCTTCAAATTAATTAATCTAATTTTTCTGGATGTACGTGAATAACAACTTTGTCGATTTTATCTAATTTTTCAATTTCTTTTTCTAAACGATTTGCAAGTTTATGACTGTTATAAGTTGTCATTTCACCATCAACAGCGATTGTAAATACAACAAAATATTTATATCCAATTGGTGCTGAATAAAGGTTGTAGCAATTTTTTACTTCTGGATTTTCTTTTACAATTTTTAAAATTGTTTCTCTAGTTTTATCATCGATTGAAATGTCCATTAAAATATTATAACTTTCAGTAAATATTTCAATACCAGTAAGTAGAATCCAAATTGATATTCCAGTACCTACTAAAGAGTCAACCCAGAATATTCCTTTCATACCTAGAATAACAGAAAGTAATGTTGAAAGTGTAATTATACAGTCATTTCTGTGATCTTTATAATTAGATTTAAGTAAAATGTTATCATACTTTTTATAAAGATATTTAGTGTATATGAATAGAATAAATTTTGTTAATATAGTAATTACACATACAATAATTAATCCCCATGAGAAATTAAATTCTTCTTTATTTATTAAATGTTGAATTGAATCTATAAATAATTTGCAAGATGCAATAATCATTGTAATACTAATAAATAGGGAAAATAAGTATTCTGCTTTTCCGTGTCCAAAATTATGATCTTTATCTTTAGGCTCGCTTGAAATTTTATTACCAATAAAAGTCATTAAAGATGCTATTATATCAGATGCGCTATTAACACTGTCTGCAATCATAGCTTGGCTTCCAGTCATGAAACCAATAAAGCCTTTTATAATAAGTAAAAAGATATTTCCTAATATCCCAAGTAATCCAGCATTTTTTATATCATTGTGTTTTTTTGCTTCCAAAATATCACTCCTTAAATATAATACAAATACAATCATAACACAAAGAATTTAAAAAACAAGATATTGATTAAAAAAATGTTATATGTTATAATCGCTTTAGTTTAACAAAAGAAAGATGGTGTAAAATTTTGATATTCGTAGTCATTATATGTATATTGGTAACAATGGTATTATTATTAGCTTTGATTGCTGTAGCACAAATCAAGATGGCTGGTATGAATGTAACAGACTTTTGGTCTTTTATAAAAGCTAATGATACATTAAATAAATTATATGCTTTTTCTATAAAGTATGATCAATTAACTCCACAACAACAAGTATTATTTTTACAAGAAGCGGATACTATTTTTGATGCGTTTGGAAAAGTACCTGATGCGTTATGGGAAGAAGAATATCAAAAATATATGGAAATATTAAATAAGTATAAAGATATAAAAATTAAAAGATGGGAAGAATCATAAAAGATTCTTCTTTTTTTATTAATAAAATAGGAGAGAAAGGCAAAAAAATAACTGGCTTTTTAGCCAGTTATTTAATATTTATTATTGTTTTTTTGTTGCTTTTTCTTCTTTAACTATATCAGATACAGCACCTAATGATCCAAGAGCTTTTGTAGCTTCGAATGGAATGAATATTTTGTTTGCTGGTCCAGCAGCAGCTTCTTTTAAAGCTTCTAATGTTTTTAATTGAATTAATTTATCATCTGGATTTGCGTTTTTAATTGCTTCATAAACCATTTGGATTTCTTTAGCTTTAGCATCAGCAACTTGTCTAATAGCTTCAGCCTCACCAGTAGCTCTTCTAATTTTTGATTCTCTATCAGCTTCAGCATCAAGAATAGCAGCTTGTTTTCTACCTTCAGCAAGAGTGATTGCAGATTGTCTTTCTCCTTCTGCTTCAAGGATTAACGCTCTTTTATTTCTTTCAGCGTTCATTTGTTTTTCCATTGCGTCTCTGATGTCAGCAGGTGGTGTAATATCTTTGATTTCAACTCTATCGATTTTACATCCCCAAACGTCAGTAGCTTCATCTAAGATTACTCTTAATTTATCATTGATTTGATCTCTTGAACTAAATGTTTGGTCAAGTTCCATTTTACCTACGATATCACGAATTGTTGTGATAGCTAAGTATTC
>JAZLBY010000032.1:0-5539 GCA_045613965.1 Candidatus Scatovivens sp. | reverse complement strand
CTATTAGAAAAACATTTTACAGAGAATAAACGCCAGAGGCTGAGAGCGTTTTAAATAAAGTTCTTTTAGTGAAACACATTGGAGCAACTTAAAGTGTTGTAAAATTTTGTAATGCAACATTTTATTTTAAAAGTGGGAAATTCTTTTATTCCTTGAAGAATTTTCAAATAGGGTGGCACCGCGGAAGTTATAAGCTTTCGTCCCTGTAACAAATAAAGTTACAGTGACGAAGGCTTTTTTGTTATATATAACTTACGTCCCTATAAAAGAAAAGGAGCAAATTATGAAAGGAAACATTTACAGAACATATACATGTTCAGAATTACGTGAAAAACACGTAGGAGAAGAAATCAAACTTGCAGGATGGGTAGACACAATAAGAGATTTAGGAGGAGTACTATTTATTGATTTAAGAGATCAATATGGAGTAACTCAAGTAGTAGTTTCAGGAGATGAAGAAAAAGTAGATTTTGCTTCAAGAATACCTACTGAATCTACAATATCTGTTTCAGGAAAAGTTAGATTAAGAGATGCTGAAACAGTTAACCCAGCATTAGAAACAGGAACTGTTGAACTATTTGCTGATGAAATTGAAATCTTAGGTAAAAGATCTAAGATGCTTCCATTTGAAATTGAATCTTCAAGGGAAGTAAGAGAAGATTTAAGACTTGAATACAGATTCTTAGATTTAAGAGCTAAAAAGAACTTAGAAAACTTAAAAATGAGAGCTGAACTTATTCAATTCTTAAGAATGCAAATGATTGAACAAGGATTTTTAGAAGTTCAAACACCAATCCTTACAAGTTCATCACCAGAAGGTGCGAGAGATTATTTAGTGCCAAGTAGAATGTATCCAGGAAAATTCTATGCACTTCCACAAGCACCACAACAATTTAAACAATTATTAATGGTATCTGGAGTTGATAAATATTTCCAAATAGCACCATGTTTTAGAGATGAAGATGCTAGAGCTGATCGTTCACCAGGAGAGTTTTATCAATTAGATATGGAAATGGCATTTGCTACACAAGAAGATGTATTTAGTGTTATGGAAGAAGTTATATATAACACATTTACTAAATTTTCAGATAAAAAAGTAGCTGAATATCCATTCCCAAGAATCCCATATGAAGAAGCAATGTTAAAATATGGATCAGATAAACCAGATTTAAGAAACCCATTAGAAATTAAAGATGTAACTGATATATTTGAAAAAATAGATATAAAAGTATTCAACGGTAAAATTGTTAGAACAATTACACTTCCAAAAGGTGCATCTGTTGAAAGATCATTCTATGATGGAATGACAGATTTTGCTATTGAAGAATGTAAAGCAAAAGGTTTAGCTTGGATTAAAATCTTAGAAGATGGAGAATGGCAAGGACCAATCGCTAAATTTATTGATGAAGATTCAAGAAAAGCTTTTATGGAAAAAACTGGAACTGAAATTGGAGATAGTATTTTCTTTATTGCAGAGCATAAAGGTATAGTTGAAAAACTAGCTGGAGAAATTAGAAAAGAAATAGGAAAAAGACAAGGATTAATTGATGATTCTGTATTTAAATTCTGTTGGATAGTAGATTTCCCAATGTACGAAATTGGTGATGATGGAAAACTTGATTTCTGTCACAACCCATTTAGTATGCCACAAGGTGGTATGGAAGCGTTACTTACAAAAGATCCACTTGATATTTATGCATATCAATATGATATCGTTTGTAACGGAATTGAGCTTTCATCTGGTGCTGTGAGAAACCATGATCCAGAAATTATGATTAAAGCATTTGAAAAAGCTGGATACACAGAAGAAGATATTAAAACAAAATTTGCAGCTTTATTTAAAGCATTTCATTATGGTGCTCCACCACATGCTGGTATTGCACCAGGAGTTGATAGAATATTAATGCTTCTTTCTGAAGAAGATTCAATCAGAGAAGTTATTGCATTCCCAATGAACTCAAAAGCACAAGATTTATTAATGGGGGCTCCTGGAATTGTTACTGAAAAACAATTAAGAGAAGTTCACATTAAATTAGATATTAAAAAATAATAATAAGGGCGTCCATAACTATATAGTTATGGGCGCTTTTAAAAATGATAAATTTTAATGAGATTTCGTGTTTGATTATAATTTACAAAATATATTGTTAATTGATATAATTACTGTGTAAATGTGAATGAGGAGAAAAAGTAAATGTTAGAGTTGCAATCAGTTTTATTAAATACATTAATAGTTCCAATTAGTTATATAATCTTGGCTATTTTAATGGGTAAAAGAAGAATTTCAAAGATGTTTGATGTTTTTTTGAGTGCTTTAGAAATATATATATCAACACTAATAAGTGTATATATTGGAGGATCTATTATAAAAGCTGTAATCAAAGATGGATCTGCATTAATTTGGACGATATGTAGTCCGATTATAGTTGGATTTTTTATGGTATTTTTAAATTCATTAGTAAAATCTATAGAATCAGATTTTGGATTTGAAGAAAAAGTGTATAAGATAATTATTAAGATTAGAAATAGTATTATAGCTATAGGTGGAATTTTTTTAATAGTATTTTTTATGTTCTTTATTGCATATGGATTTATAAGTAGTGGAGATTATTTGATGTTAATATGCCTGGAAATACTTTTTCTGATTGGTTTATTAATAATACTAAAAGTCGTATTGAATGAGATTCTTCAAGTGAAAATAAAAATGCCTGAAAAGTTTTTTGGATTAATTGTATGTGTTGATTTATTGATTATAATTTTATTAAATTTGATTTAGTTAAATAAAAAATAAAGAAAAAATTATAAAAAAATAACAATGCTAAAAGTACAGTAAAATATAGGGTTTTAACTGGATTATTTGGAGGTAAAAAAATTAGCTTAAAAAATTTTTTTGAAAAAATTGGTTGACAATAATCTTTTTGCGTGCTAACATAAAAATATAGAAATGATCAAAAAGGAGATTTATTTTTTATGACAAATTTATTTAAAGGAAACAAACATCATCATAAAAAATAGCTTGTGTCTTGGATTTGTAGGCACAGGCTATTGATGATGCTTGTGCCTTTAGTGTTTTTAAGAGCCTTAAAGGTACTCATACCTTTAGGGCTCTTTTTGTATACATAAAATTCTGAAGATAGAAAACAAATTAATAATTTTAAATTTAAGCGCGCAGAAAATTATTAATAGTTTAACTTTTTGAAGTTTTAAAATTAGGAGGAAAGAAATATGAAAAAAATAATAGGAAAAATAATAATAGCAGTAATTATAGTTGCTGCAGTAGTAGGAATTATAATGATGAATAAACAATCTGGAACAAATGAAGATAATACTTTAGTGGTAGGACTAGATGATAGTTTTCCACCAATGGGATTTAGAGATGAAAATAATGAAATAGTTGGTTATGATATCGATTTAGCAAAAGAAGTTGCAAAAGAATTAGGAATGGAAGTTAAATTTCAACCAATATCTTGGGCTTCAAAAGAACAAGAAATTAATTCAGGAAATATAGATTGTATTTGGAATGGATTTGCTTATAACGAAGAAAGAGCTCAAATTATGACATTAACAGATAGTTATATCAAAGGAGAAAATTATTTTATATTAAAAAATGGTAGCACAGTACAATCACAAGAAGAATTAAAAGGATTAAAAATTGGTGTTCAATCAGGATCAATTCAAGCACAAGATTTAGAAAAATCTGAATTTGGAAAAAATGTAACAATAATTGAATATGCAGATAACTTAGCAGCATTTATGGATTTAGAAATTGGTGGAATTGATGCAATGTTCTGTTCTAACATAATTGGAAATTATTTAATAGTTTCAAAAGATAAAGATTACAATACAGTTCCATCAGAAGGAATTACAATTTCAAAAGGTAGTGTAATAGCATTTAAAAAAGGAAATACAGAATTAAGAGATAAAGTTCAAAACGCACTTTCAAAAATAACAAAAGAAGGTAAAGCAGAAAAAATATCTGAAAAATGGTTTGGACTAAATATGGCTCTAGATATAAAGGAGAGATAGAATATGAATTTAAATCAAGTAATTAACGTATGTACGGTATTACTATCAGGAATAGGAACATTACTTGAAATATTTTTTATAACACTTGTTTTAGCATTGCCACTAGGATTGATAGTGGCACTTGCTAGAAACTCAAAATGTAAAATTTTATCGTGGATTATGAAAAACTATATATTATTAATTCGTGGGACACCAATGATACTTCAAATAATTATTGTTTATTTTTGCCCTTATTATTTATTTAATGTTACATACGATAGATTTTTAGCAATAATAATTGCTTTTACAATAAATTATGCAGCATACTTTGCAGAGATTTTTAGAAGTGGAATTATGGCTATACCAAATGGCCAAAGAGAAGCAGCATATACTTTAGGATTTAATAAAATGCAAACTTTCTTTATAATAATTCTTCCACAAGTTATAAAAAATGTTTTACCAGCAATGTCAAATGAAGTAATATCACTTTTAAAAACAACTTCACTTGCACAAACAATAGGAATAGCAGAAATGTTTAGTTTAGCACAAAAACAAGCTAGTTATAATTTTTCAATTGTTCCACTTTGTATAGCAGGTTTATATTATTTAATTTTAATATTTATAGTATCAATGATTTTTAATTATTATGAAAAGAAATTGAGCTATTATAGATAGGTAGGTGAGAAATAAAAATGAACGTATTAGAAATTAAAAATGTAGATAAATCATTTAATAATGTTAAAGTGATAGATGATGTTTCATTAAATGTTAAAGAAGGTGAAACAGTAGTAATTATAGGTGCATCAGGATCAGGAAAGTCAACACTTTTAAGATGTATAAATAATTTGGAAAAGATAGATTCTGGTTACATTAATGTAAATGGATTGAGTTTAATTAAAGAAAATAAAAATGGAAAAGCAATTTATTCTGATAAAAAAGTACAAGCCGAAATTAATTTAAGTTTAGGGATGGTATTTCAAGATTTTAATTTATTTCCACATCTTTCAGTTTTAGAAAATATAACAAAAGGATTAGAAATAGTATTTAATAAATCTGAAGAAGAATCGAAAGAAATTGCAATAAATTTATTAAAGAAAATGGATTTAGAAAATAAAAAAGATGAGTATCCATGCAATTTATCAGGAGGACAAAAACAAAGAGTATCTATTGCAAGATGTTTAGCAATTAATCCAAAACTTATATGTATGGATGAACCAACATCAGCATTAGATCCAGAACTTGTTGGAGAAGTATTAAATACAATTAAGGAACTTGCTAAAGAAAAGAAAACAATGGTTATAGTAACTCACGAAATTAAATTTGCCGAAGAAGTAGCAGATAGAATTATATTTATGGATGGTGGAAAGATTATTGAAGAAGGAACACCTGATGTGATAATGAAGAATCCGAAAAAAGAAAGAACAAAAGAGTTCTTAAAAAGATATATAGATGTAGAAGGTGATAATGTGGAATATATAGATGATAAATATTTAGAAGAAAATGAATTTCCTGCTAAAGAAGTTATTAAATTCTT
>JAZLBY010000031.1:0-12203 GCA_045613965.1 Candidatus Scatovivens sp. | reverse complement strand
CCAATGTTAAATTTTTAGAAGCCATAATTTATACTCCAATCAATCTATTATATCTATTATATTGTATAAATAACATCTATCTATTACAATTACCATAAAATGACAATTTTATTACTTTTGTATTGCAATTTTATGTAAATTGTAGTAAAATTAAATTAGTTTTTTATAAGGAGATTAATATGAAAGATATAATTATTCCAACATTAAGTTTAGAACGTCTTAATACTATATTCAGAAATTCTTTAGCCCAAAAAACCTCTACAGAGGTAATAAAAGTTACACTTTTTCAAAAAGAAAATGGTTTTCAAGAAGATTCAAAACCTATTTATTTTGACAAAAAAATCGTAGATAATAATAAACAATCAATAGAATATCTACTTGGTCAATTAAAAGATGTTCATGAAGGTAAAGCATCAACATCTTTAGAATCAGCAAAACAACGTTATGATGAACAATGGACAACTAATACAAACGCAACAATGGCATTATTACATCTAGCATTAGCAGCTAATTTAATAAAACCTGTTGATAAATCAACAGCACAATCTATTTTTACTACAGACATCATCCCTACGTTACATACACTAGATTCTAATTTTCCAAGTTGGTATAAAAACACAAAGCCAAAGCTTTTAAAAAAATATTTCGGTGAAGGACCTGAGAAATAACAATTAAATACAAAAAAACCTCGAACTTAAATTTATAAGTCCGAGGTTTTTATTTATTATAAGAATTATTATATACCATCTAAAAGCAAAATACAATTCTTTTATTTATATTTTTTCCGTTGTATAATAGTCATCGTGAGGTGATTAATATTGAATAAAAAATATGATTTAATTATCGTCGGAGCTGGCCCTAGTGGTGTATTTACAGCATACGAACTTATTGAACTTGGACTTACAAAAGATAAAAAGATTTTACTTGTAGAACAAGGAAGATCTGTAGATAAAAGACATTGTCCTGTTGAAAAAACTGGTAAATGTGTAAAATGCAAACCATTTTGCAATATCACAAGTGGTTTCTCAGGAGCCGGAGCATTCTCAGATGGAAAATTAACACTTCCTAATAAGGATAGTGATTCAATTGAAGTTGGAGGAAGTCTTCATAAATATTTAGGTGTAGAAAAAACAAAAGACTTAATGTTTTACACTGACGAAATTTACTTAAAATTTGGTGCCGATCCTCATGTTGAAGGATTAGACAATTTAGATAAAATCAAAGAAATATCTGACAGAGCAACAGAAAACAATATTATTCTTGCTAACTGTCCTATCAGACATTTAGGAACAGAAAAAAGCCATGAACTTTATAAAAAAATTCAAGACTATTTACTAGCAAATAATGTTGAGATAATGTTTGATACAAATGTTGTTGACTTAACAGTTGAAAACAATAAAGTTACTGGAGTTAAAATTCAACCATCACAATCCACAGATCCATCAACAATCTGTGAATTAAGTGCAGATAAAGTAGTTCTTGGTATCGGTAGAAAAGGAGCACATTGGTTATCTGCTATGTGCACAAAGCATACTATCAAAAATAGAGCTGGTGTAGTTGATGTTGGTGTTAGATATGAACTTCCAGATAGTGTTATGAAAGATGTTAATGAATATTTATATGAAGGAAAATTTGTTGGATATTTACCACCTTATAAAGATAAAGTAAGAACATTCTGTCAAAACCCAAGCGGATTTGTAGCAAATGAAGTTTATGATAATGATTTAACTTTAGTAAATGGTCATTCATATAAAAACAAAAAAAGTACAAATACAAACCTTGCAATTCTTGCATCTCATCATTTTAATGACCCATTTGAAGAGCCAATTAAATATGGTGTTAACATTGGTGAAAATGCAAATCAATTAGGTATGGGAAATGTTTTAGTACAAAGACTAGGTGATATACTAAACGGAAAACGTACTTGGGATAAAGAATTAAAAACTAATAGCGTAGTTCCAACATTAAAAACAGCTGTTGCTGGTGATATAACATATGCTATTGGATATAGAACAATGGTTGATATACTAGAATTTATCAAAACAATGGATAAAGTTGTTCCAGGATTTGCACATCCAGATAATCTTTTATATGCTGCTGAAATTAAATTCTATTCAAATGAAATCGTTATAGACAACAACTTTGAAACAAGCATCGAAGGATTATATTCTATCGGAGACGGTGGCGGATTAACAAGAGGACTAATTATGGCATCAGCAAGCGGTGTTCAAATGGCTAGAATATTAAAAGATATTATTTAAGCTTATAAAAAATTAATATATATTAAAAAAACCGATTAATATTTAATTATTAACCGGTTTTTTAATGCTCTTCTTCATCTTGCTCTTTAGATATTCCTAAAAAGTCGTCTATATCTTCTATACTTACTTTTATTGTTTTACCTGGAGCAATATGATATTTAGATTTATAATATTCTGGTACTTGTGATAATCCTTTTAATTGTGATTCAAGTACTACATCTATACCTGCACATCTATTTTCAATATATGGCAAGAATTTTAATGGTTGTTTACTAACTCTTGGATCAGATAGTAATCCATTGACTGTAAAGTTAAGCCATGATTTATTAATTGATTTGTCTTTCTTATCAGTAAATTGATATCTTAAATAATCAGTATCTGATTGTACAATGAATTCTGGTAACAACTGAGTTCTTTGTGATTTAGAAAGTAAAAGAGTAATTTTCTTTCTATTTTCTGGTGACATTTTAGCTATATCTGTTATGTTCTTATCTAAATCAACTCTAAATGAACTATAACCACCAAGAGCACCTTCTACTAATCTTGGTAATCCTGCAGCTTTTGCTCTTGCTTTAAATTCTTCTAATCTTCTAACAGTTTGTTCTTTGCTTGCATTTGTTATTAAATATAAGCTTGTTCTAACTCCTGTTTCTGCTTCAATTCTTTTTAATTTATCAAAAAATGCTGTTAATCGTTTTGTGCCTAATCTCTTTAATAAACTAACATCTTCTTTTTCAAACCATGCAAAAATTACTGGTCTTACTTGTTCTTTAGCTGTTGGTGTAGTTTGAAGGTCTTTAATTCTTTGTTCCATTTTTCCAGTATTACCTTCGTCTTTTCCAATAACTCTATCTCTTTCTTGTCTTTCTTTTTCCTTAATTCTTGCAATAGCTTCTTGTTTATTCTTTTCAGCTTGCTCAGCTAATTTTTTCTTTCTTTCTTCGTTTTGTTTTTCACGAAGTGCATATTTATCAGTAATTGTTTTTTCTGCTGCAACTTTTGTTCTAATATTAATTATTTCTGCAGCCATTTCTTTTAACTTAGTTATATTTTCAAGATCTCTTCTTAAATATTCTTTTTCAGCCTCAGTTTCTGACATTTCACAATAAACTTCAATTATATTTCTTGGAGCTATTTTTAATGTATTTGAAGCTAAATCAATATTTTCAGCTAATTCTCTAAAATCTTCTTGAGAAAAGAACTTTGAATATTTTTCATAATCGTATTGTACTGTTCTTCTTCTTTTTGAGATATATTCTTCTAAATTTTCTTTTATTCTCTTATCTCTTCTATATGATACTAATGCAGTTAAAAATCTAGAATCTATTGTATAAAATTCACTTTTTATATTATTGTTTTTAAAATTATTAAACATTAATTTTAAGAAACATAATTTTCTTATTTTTTCATCATCATCACTTAATTTTCTTAGTGATAAAGTACAATCTCTTAAATCTGCAATTGCTTGAGTATCCAAAAATCTAGTATATTTTACATTTAAATCTTCTATACAACTAATTCTTTCTGGAATGCTCTTTTCTAAGAATTTTTCCTTAGTATAATCTTGAGCAACAAGACCTGTTATTTTCCAAGCTCTACATTCTTTCATTGCTTGTACTAATCTATCAAAATGAATTTCTAATATTTCTTCAAATTTCTTTGATAACTTATCAGAATCTTCATGATTTCTAATTTTTTCTTCTAACTCAAGCATTTTTATATGCGTATTTATACTAGCACCAGCAATATTCATTGCTCTATATTTAGAACGTCCGGTTAATGGCTTTGCAATTTGAAGACCTTTTTTAAAGCCATCAATTCTTATTGTTTTATGCTTATAAGCACTTATTATTTCAACTTTATCTGGCGCTTTCTTTACTGCTTTTTTAGTTTGTGCATTATTATCAGTCATTTCATCCATAGCCATAACCTCCTTTCTCAATTTTCGCACGGTCCTTTTGGTACTATTAATGCATAATATATTATATCACTAGATGCTTATTTGTCAAAACAAAATCTTTCAAAATTTATATAAAATTTTGATTACTTTTTTAATTTTTTATAACATAAATTTCAATATTATTTTTCCCACCAAAAAACTATTTTTATACTCTTATTTTTTAAAAAAATAATTCAAAAAATAAAACAGGAAACATGCTTTATATTGCACATTTCCTGTCCAAAAATACGTTATTTTATTATTTCTAATCCTGCAAATTTTGCCATAAGTCTTTTATGTCCAACTTTGTCAAAACTAATATCTACTTTTAAGTCTTCTCCTTCTGTTTCTACAGAATTAATTGTACCTTCTCCAAATTTCTTATGGAATACTCTAGCTCCAGCTTTATATTCTGATAAATCTAGAGAATCGTTTTTCTTAACATTTAAGCTATTTAAAAAGCTATCAGCACTTCTGAATTGATATGTTGTTCCGCTTCCACCTCTTGATGCAGATGCTGCAATATCTCTGTATGTAGAATAATTTTCACCAAATCCAGATGAATATCCATAACTTCCATATGAATTTCTTGAACCATATGAACGATTAGAACCATATCCAAAATCTTCTTCATCTTCTGCTACACTTAGATTATCATACATATTTCTATCTTCTAATTCTTCTGCTCCATCAAGCATTGATGCTGGAATTTCTTTAATAAATCTTGAAACCGCATTACAACTTGTTGATCCAAATATAGTTCTTTGTCTAGCACATGTTAAATGAAGTAATTGTTTTGCTCTTGTTATACCAACATAACAAATTCTTCTTTCTTCTTCTAATTCTTGTGGTTCACCAATTGATTTATAGCCTGGGAAAATTCCTTCTTCCATACCAACTAAAAATACTACTGGGAACTCTAATCCTTTTGCACTATGAAGAGTCATTAATGTAACTGAATCTTCTGTTTCTTCCATTCCATCTAAATCAGAACTTAATGTAATTCCTTCTAAGAATTCAGAAAGTGAATTATCTGCAGATTCTTCTTCGAACTCAATTGCAACAGTTAAGAACTCGTCTAAGTTTTCTAATCTTGTTTCAGCTTCTATTGTATTTTCAAGTTCTAATGCTTTTGTATATCCTGATTGTGTTAATGTTGCTTTAATAAGTTCAGATATTTTCATTGAGTCTTTTCTTGCTCTTAAATCTTCAATTGTATTTATAAATTCTCTAGTATTTCCATGTACTCTATTTAATCCATAATTATCTGCATTTTTGATAATATCATACATTGATACACCAGCATTTGCAGAAAGAGCATCAATATTATCTAAACTTGTTTTACCAACTCCTCTTTTAGGTTCGTTGATTATTCTTGTTAAACTTAAATTATCGTTTGTATTTTGAATTAATCTTAAATAAGCGATAATGTCTTTAATTTCTTTTCTTTCATAGAACTTTAGACCACCAACGATTTTATATGGTATATTTTCTCTTCTTAAAATATCTTCAAGAGCACGAGATTGTGAGTTCATTCTATAAAGAATTGTAAAATCTGAATTTTTATAATATTCTTCAATTTTTAATGAGTTAATTTGTCTTACAACATAGTTAGCTTCATCATACTCATTTTCTCCTCTATATACTTTTGGAAGTGCTCCTCTTTCATTTTCAGTCCATAATTTTTTCTCGTATTTTGCTTCGTTATTTTTTATAACTTCATTAGCAGCATTTAATATACTTTGTGTACATCTATAGTTTTGCTCTAATTTTATTATTCTTGTTCCTGGAAAATCCTTTTCAAAGTTTAGAATATTTGTTATATCTGCACCTCTAAAGCTATAAATTGATTGGTCATTATCACCAACAACTGTTATGTTTCCATATTTAGATGCAAGAAGTGTTACTAAAGTAAATTGTGATTTATTAGTATCTTGATACTCGTCTACTAATACGTATTTAAATTTACTTGAGTAGTATTCTAAAAGATCTGGATTCTCTATTAAAATTTTAATTGTAAAATTGATTATATCATCAAAATCTATAGCATTGTTTTCTTTTAATTTTCTTTGATAAATTTCATAGATTTCTGCTATTTTTTCTCTTCTATAATCTCCTCTAACTTTCATTGTATATGCTTCTGGTTCTAGCATATCGTTTTTAGCATTACTGATTTCAGATAAAACTGATCTATCTGAAAATAATTTATCATCTAAGTTTTGATTTTTAATAATTTGTTTAATTAATGTTTTTTGATCTGATGTATCAAATATAACAAATGATGTATCAAATCCTATTCTATCTATTTGTTTTCTTAATATTCTAACGCATATTGAGTGGAATGTTCCCATCCACATATCGCTAGCCATATCTCCAATTAAACCTTCTACCCTTGTCTTCATTTCATTTGCTGCTTTATTAGTAAATGTAAAAGCTAATATATCCCATGGTTTAGCTTTATTCTCACTAATTAAGTATGCAATTTTATGTGTTAAAACTTTAGTTTTACCAGACCCTGCTCCAGCAATTATTAAACATGGTCCTTCTGTATTAACTACAGCTTCATATTGTTTATCATTTAATCCTTCTAATAAGTTCATTTGTTTCTCCTTAAATTGTTCTTATTTGGAGGTTAAAATATTTAAATTTTATATTTTTTATCCTCGAAAACTCCTTTCACATTATACAATATTTTACTTTAAAAGTCATTAATAAAAAGTAGTTTTTTTATTAAATTTAAAAGGAATTGAAAAAGGCCTTGCTAAAGCATTAGCAAGGCCTTGAATTTATAAATTATTTATTTAATTCAGCAAGTAATTCTTCTACATCTATTCCGTGTACTGCACAAGCTTCTTCTAATGTTTCTGCTTGAGATGCTGGGCATCCTAAACAATGCATTCCTGCTGCTAATAATATTTCTGCTTTTTCTGGATTTGCTTCTAATAAAGCTCCTATTTTCATGTTTTTATCTATCATTTTTGTATCCTCCTTTTACGATTTCAAAAATATTTTAACATAAATTTTCAAAAAAGTATATACATATGCAAAAAAACTTGATATAACTTGTGTATAAAGATTTTCTAACAACTTTATACATGTAAAAATGTAATATTTTTTATTTTCATTTTTCTTGTATTTAAAACTTTATAATGATATAATCTTTTCACTGTACTAAAGAAGATAAAATTAAGATTTTAAAAAGGGGTTTTTGATATGAAATTATCTCAAAATGAGAAGTCTCTATTATTTTCAAGTACAGATATTCCAGATATATTTTTCACAGAATATTTACCTGAAACAAAAGGTGATTATGTGAAGGTATATTTTTATATGCTTTTTTTATCAAAATATAATAAAGAGATCAAAATCAACGATCTATCAAAAACATTAGCCTTAGACTTTCCAACAGTTCAAGACGCTATTAAATATTGGGAAGACAAAGGTATTCTTATCAAAAAAACTGATGGCTATACCCTAGCCGATATTCAAGAAATGGAAGTTGCAAAATTATATTCACCAAAAGTAACATCTTCGCCAGAAGATGCTATTAAAAGCGCTCAAAGCCAATATAGAGCTAAAGCTATTGATAATATTAATTCGCAATTTTTCCAAGGAGTAATGTCTCCATCTTGGTTTAATGATATAGATTTATGGTTTAACAAATATGGATTTGATGAACAAGTAATGCTTGCACTATTTAATTATGCATATGATAAACGTGCATTACACAGAAATTATCTTCAAGCTACTGCTGAAGCATGGAGCAAAAACAACATCAAAACATTTAATGATTTAGATGCATATTTTGAAAAACAAGAAAAACGTGGTGGACTATATAATGAAATTTCTAAAAAATTAAACTTATATAGAAAACTTACAACTTACGAAGAAGAAGATATTGTTAAATGGACTGAAAACTATGGATATGGTATGGATATTATTGAAATAGCATTAAAAACAGCTTCTTCAAAAAATAAAATTAGATTTGATTATATTGATACACTTCTTACAGATTGGCATCAAAAAGAATTAAATTCACCACAAGAAGTTAATACATATTTAAATTCACTTAAAGATAAAGACAAAAAGAAAAAAGCAGTTGAACAAATTGCTTTTGAATATACACAAAGTACATTTGATAACTTAGATTCTTTATACGATAACTAACAAACACCTAATATTTAGAAAGGTTAATAAACATGGAAAATTCTTTATTAAAACAAGTTTTACATGAATATGAAGAAAAAAGAGCTAGAGCTGCTGAAGCTGCTGAGTACAGAAAAAAAGAATTACTAGCAGTTAATCCAAGACTTCAAGAAATAGAAACTGAAATCAGTTCATTATCTATTCAAACAGCTAAAGCTATGCTTAATTCAAATCCAAAAGAACAAGCAAGTCTTCTATCTCAACTTAAGAAAAAAACAAATAGTTTAGTTAAAGAAAAAAATGATTTCTTAAAAAATCTTTCTAAAGAAAATAACTATCTTAATCCACATTTTGATTGCAAATTGTGTAAAGATACTGGTTATATTCAAAAAGATGGTACAAGCCAAATGTGTTCTTGTTTAAAACAAAGAATCTTTGATATAGCTTATAATAAATCAAATATGGGTAACCTAGAAAGAGAAAACTTTTCTAATTTCAATATTAGAATCTTCTCTGATAAACCAGATGTTGAAAAATATAAATCTGAAATCTCACCTAGAGAAAACATGCAAGTAATACGTGAGAAAGTAAAAAACTTTATTGATAATTTTGATGATCCAGAAGAAAAAAATCTAATTTTTACTGGTTCAACAGGTGTTGGTAAAACTTATCTTACAAACTGTATTGCAAATGAGGTATTAAAACTTGGTAAAACAGTTTTATACCAAACAGCACCAGTTATGTTTGATGAAATTAATGATGCAAAATTTGGTAGAGAAAATGCTAAATTTGATTTATATGAAAATATTCTAAATGTTGATTTACTTATAATTGATGATTTAGGAACAGAAAAAATTACAGATACAAAAATCACTGAATTATTTACAATAATAAATACAAGACTTTTAAATCAAAATCATAAAATTACAAAAACAATTATCTCAACAAACCTTAATGTTGATGAATTATTTAAAACATATACAACTAGAATTGGTTCTAGATTAGCTGGAAACTATAGATTTTTACGTTTCTTCGGAGATGATTTAAGATTTAAAAAGACTAAAAAAGAATGTTAAAAACAAAGCGACTTCATTTATGAAGTCGCTTTTAATTTTTCTATTTATACACTTTTTCAATAATATATTTTCTTGCTTCTTTTAAATTTTTTCTCATTTGCGCTAAATAATTAAAATTTCTTAAATTATATCTTTCAAACATAATTCTATATATATAATCTAAATCTTCTTTTAAAAGACATTCTCGTTTCAAATCAAGCCATTCTATAAATGCAATCCATTCTTGTGATGCCTTTTTATTTTTGTTATACCCTTTATTATTAGAATTTAACCAATCATAAACCTTTATTTCTGTAGTATTTTTGCATGTACATTCACCAGAGTTATAAAAATAATCTCTCTTTAAATTTTCAGGTACTAAAGGAAACATTATACATTGCATTGGTTTAACTTCATGTATATCACATTTTCTTTTACGTTCATCATAAAATATACATCTTTTAATATCACCAATACCTTTTATTACTACTTCTACCCTATTTGTTTCTATTCTTTCTGTATACTTATCTAAAAATTCTTTAATAGTAATTTTTAAATATTTACTAATTCTACAAACATTAACTGGTGTTAGTTTTATATCTCCTCTATATATGCAGCATCTATCACAAAGGTCACAACCTAATTTTTCTTTAGATTTCATTGTTAATATATCCATTAAGTTCTCCATCTTACAAATAATGCACTTATTAAATACATTATATATTTAGATAAGTGCATCATTTTAATTATAATTTAATTATTCTTCATCGCTTTCTTCAACGATTTTTTCGATACTTACAACTTTTCCATCATTTGTTCTCATTAAAGTAACACCTTGTGTTGATCTTCCTAGAACACTGATTTCACTGCTGTTTAATCTTATAATTGTTCCTGTATCAGTAATTAATATTACATCTTCAGTTCCAGATACTATCTTGATTCCTACGATTTCTCCAGTTTTTGGTGTTATTTTGTAAGTAATTACTCCACGTCCACCTCTGTTTTGAACTCTGTATTCTTCAAGTTCTGTTCTCTTACCAAATCCGTTTTCTGTAATAGCAAGAAGTGTTGCTTTACTTCCAACAATGATTGGTTCCATACCTACGATATAATCATCATCATCAAGTCTCATACCGATAACACCTTGAGCAGTTCTTCCAACTGGTCTTACATCTTTTTCATCAAAAGTAATACTCATACCTTTTCTTGTAACTAATACTACATTATCTTGACCATCTGTCATTCTAACATCTATTAATTCGTCATCTTCTTTTAATGTGATTCCCATTAATCCAGCTCTTCTGTTAGAATCATACTCGTTAAGTGGTGTTTTCTTAATTAAACCATTCTTTGTAGCCATTAATAAGTGTTTACCTTCTGCAAAGTTTTGAATTGGTATAATTGCAGAAATTTTCTCGCCACCTTCTAAGTTTAATAAGTTAACAATAGCTGTTCCTTTAGCTGTTCTTCCAGCTTCTGGAATTTCATAGCCACGTAATCTATACATTTTTCCTTTATTGCTAAAGAATAAAATTGTATCATGAGTTGATGCTGTAAATATTTCTTTAACAAAGTCATCTTCTCTTGTTGCAATTCCTGTGATTCCTTTTCCACCACGTCTTTGGCTCTTATATGTATCAACTGGCATTCTCTTAATGTATCCAAAGTGTGTTAAAGCGATAACACATTGTTCTTCTTTAATTAGATCTTCGTCTTCTAATTCACCTTCAGCTGCAGCAATTTTTGTTAATCTGTCATCACCGAATTTATCTCTAATTTCTAATAATTCTGTTTTAATAATATCAAATACTAATGTTTCACTAGCAAGAATTTCTTTATAGTATGCAATAAGTTTCATAAGTTCTGCATATTCTTCTTCTAGTTTCTCTCTTTGTAATCCAGATAATCTCTTTAATTGCATATCTAAGATAGCTTGAGCTTGGATATCAGAAAGATCAAATCTTTCCATCAATCTTTCTTTAGCATCATCATAAGATGATCTAATTATTTGAATTACTTCATCAATATTATCAATAGCTTTTAATAAACCTTCTAAAATATGTGCTCTAGCTTCAGCTTTTTCTAAGTCGAATTTTGTTCTTCTTAAAATAACTTCTCTTCTATGTTTTACATATTCTTCTAAACAATCTTTTAATGTTAAGATTTTTGGTTCACCGTTTACTAATGCAAGCATAATTACACCAAATGTATCTTGCATTTGTGTATGTTTAAATAATTGATTTAAAATTACTTGAGGTCTTGCATCTCTCTTAAGTTCGATAACAATTCTAACTCTTTCTTTTCTATCAGATTCATCTCTTACTTCAGAAATACCCTCTATTTTCTTGTCTTTAACAAGTTCATCAATTTTAATAATTAAATTTGCTTTATTTACTTGATATGGAAGTGATGAAACAATAATTCTTTGTCTATTTCCAGACATTTCTTCAATTTCTGTTTCTGCTCTTACTGTAATTTTTCCTCTACCAGTTGTATAAGCTTCTTTAATACCTTCTTTTCCAAGGATCATAGCTCCTGTTGGGAAATCTGGTCCTTTTACAACTTCCATCAATTCTTCGTTAGTTACCTCATCTTTATCGATAACCATTATAGCACCATCTATAATTTCTCTTAAGTTATGTGGTGGTATATTTGTAGCCATACCTACCGCAATACCTGAAGATCCATTAATTAATAATGCTGGTATTTTTGCTGGAAGAACTGTTGGTTCTTGTAATCTATCATCATAGTTTGGCATGAAATCTACTGTATTTTTTTCGATATCTACAAGCATTTGCTCAG
>JAZLBY010000030.1:0-7379 GCA_045613965.1 Candidatus Scatovivens sp. | reverse complement strand
CTCACAAGCTGAAAATAATACAAAAAATCAAAGTTGGAAGAGCGCTCATGTAAACGAGCTTGAAGGAAACGGATACGAATCTGAAAGACTTGTTTCAAGAGATGTAATTCAACAATATGATTTAATTGATAAAAACAATATCGCATATACAACAGAATCTAGAAATAATATTGCATTAAGTATTGATGTTGGTGAATATGCTGTTAAATATGATGGTGTAGAGAGTGCTAAATTTGCTGAAATCAAAGATTCAACAAATGCTGAATTCTCAAGTCAATTAAAACCATATGAAGCTTGTAACTTAGAAGAAGGTTCAACAGATGAATATGCTGATGCAATCAAAATCAAAGCTACAAGAACAGTATCAGCTCAAGATGATGCAGATCAATTAGAATTTGATAATATGGCTGAAATTGTTAAAATAGAGAACTCTGTGGGTAGAAGAGACATGTTCGTTGTAACAGGTAATGCTAACCCTGTAGGAGGAATTATGAGTACATTAGAAGATGGAACAGAAAACTTTACTGCAGATATCTTCGCAGAAGCTCATAAAGAAAGAGATTCAAGTGCTACTGAGGTTGTAACTTTTGCTCCACCAACAGGTATTAAAGCTCAAGTTCCACTAACAATGCAAGTGTTATTAATTTCTGTAATAGCATTAGCAATTGTTGCAGTAGGTGTTGTAATTATCAAAAAAACAGTTTTAAAATAGATTGAAAATATCTAGGATAAAATAAATTAAGATGGAGTATGAAAATGCTCCATCTTTTTTTCTTATTTTTTAGGGATGACCCTTGTTTTTTTGGCTTAAATGTAATAGAATGATAAAAAATTATCACAATTTGTAAAAAACTTTTAGTGTACAAAATTATTTTTTGACAAATTAATCAAAAATTATATGTTTAAATTATTGTATATTAGAAGTGAGAGGTGGTTAAGGATGTTTCAAAATATTGCAGATATGGATGCTCAAGAAGAAAATATTAAAGAAAATAATACTATCTATAGATTGAAAAATATCTTTAGATATCAACATATAATTATATATATCTTAACATTTTTAATGTCTACATTGTCTATAAAAGGTAATATTGTGCCTTTTGGCCTTGCAATGGTAGCAGCTTGTGTTGGTGAAACAGTACCGCTTATTGGTGTATATTTAACAGCAATTATTGGTACTTTTATCGGGAATGGTGCTGCTGCAACAGGAGACTTTGTTGGAACATCTATTATTTATTTTCTATTAGTTTTATTTGTAAAAACAAAAATCGCTATTGATGAAAGAAATGAAAGTGTAAAATCAGGTGGGAAGTTATTCTCAGCAATTATGATTGTTACTGCTATAGAAAGCTATAGAAGCTCATTTAACATGTATGATATGTTTATGGGAGCTATTAATGCGTCAATTGTGTATGTTTTTTATAAAATATTTGTAAATGGATTAGCAACTATAAGGGATTTAAACGAGAAAAAAGCTTTTACTATAGAAGAACTAGTTGCTTCGGTAATAATTGCCTCTGTGGCCATCGTCGCGCTTTCTGGGATGAATATATTTGGTGTTAATATATCTAATATATTAACTATTGCTTTAATAATGTCTTTAGGATGGAGACATGGTGTTTTAGTAGGTATAGTTACTGGAGTTGCAGTTGGTTTATCTATAACATTTGTTGAAGGTATTTCTGGTTTAGAATTACTTGTATATATGGGTAGTGGAATGGTAGCAGCAATACTTGGAAAACTTGGAAAAGTATGTGTTGTATTAGAAGTTATAGCTGTTAATGTTTTATTAAATTATTTTGGAAATTTATCTCCAGAAATAGCATTAATACTAAAAGAAGCTTCTATAGCATCTATTGGGTTATTATTTTTACCTAAGAGAGTAAAAATAGATTTAGATGAATTATTAGGGAAACATAAACTAATTTCTAATCATGGTGATAATAGATTAAATGGAACAACTGATGAAATATCAGAAAAATTAAAATCTATATCAGATATGTTTAATGAACTAGTAAAAGTTCAAGATAAAGAAGAAATTATTAGAGACGAAAACTTTATTCAAGATTTTTTAGATAATATTGAAAATATTAAATCAAATGTTTTTTATGATGTTATTGCAGATGAGAATACAAATATAGCAAGAGATATTTGTAAAGTGCTTAAAGAGCAAGATATAATTGTAGATAATGATTTAGTAACAATATTAAATAACAATAATAACTTTGTTATTATGAAAGATAAAACTATAAAAAATGATTTACAAGAAGTAGTAAAAATAGCTAATAGAACATTGAAAAATGATCAAATAAAAAGAGCTAAAGAGGAAGAACGTAAAAAGAATTTAGCATCGATTAATGAGAATTTAAAAAATGTTACTAAAGTAATTGATAAATGTGCAGAAGAGATAGCAAAACCAAAAGAAACAATATATTCAAAAAAAGAACAAGAAATAGAACTTTTATTAAAATCAAAAGGAATAAAAATACATCAAGTTAGACTTAAAAAATTAAAAAATGAAAAGCATATTATTGAATTAAAACTTGATTATGAAGATCAAAGATTAAGAGAAAAAGAAATAGAGACTGGAATTGCAGATGTAATTTCTAAGAGCATCGGTTCTAAAATGGTATTCCAAAGAGATAGAATTGATGAGGAGAATAAAGAATATTCACAAATATATGCAACTGAAGATAAATATATTCTTCAAGTTGGAAGTGCTAAAACAGCAAAAGATGGATCAACAGTTTCAGGAGATTGTAGCTTACAAATAAAACTTGCAGATGGAAAATATTTAATTGCTATAGCAGACGGAATGGGAAGTGGAGAAAAAGCAAGAGAATGTAGTAAAATAACATTAAGATTAGTTAAACAAATGTTATCTGCAGGATTTAATGGGGAAGAGACTGTAAAATTAATTAATTCAAGAATGAATCTTTCACAAAATAAAGAAATGTATTCAAGTTTAGATATTTCAATTTTAGATTTATTTATTGGAAAGATTGAATTATTAAAAAATGGTGCATGTAATACTTACATTAAAAATAAGAAAACAATAAAGCAAATAAAATCTGAGAATTTACCAGTAGGAATTGTCAATGATATAGAACTTCAATCAAATACAATTGATATTAATGATGGTGATATATTAGTAATGTATTCAGATGGAATCATTGATTCAAAAGAAAATGATGGTAAAGAATGGATTGAAGACTTTTTGAAAAATATAAGTACTAATAGTGTTCAAAAAATAGCTGATTTGATATTAGCTGAAGCTATTGATAATGGATATGGTATAGCACATGATGACATGACTGTTATAGTTACAAAAATAATTAAAAAGAAATAAAAATAAAACGGAGGTTATTTATAAAATAATCTCCGCTTTTTTATATTAAATAAGTTTTAAGTTGTGTAAAAATCTATTTGCTGCATCTGAGAATTTATATAACTTTAATTCGTCTTTAGATAACCAAATTAGCTCGATATTTTCAAGGTTAGTGTTAACATCTTTTGGATTAATTATTTCGGCTAAATAACGCAAATAAATGATTTGAGATTGTCTTCCTTTAAATTTTTGAATATCACTATCAAAATCATATGGTTTTACTTTTGTTAATTCTATATTAAAGTTTGTAGTTACCATTGTTTGAAGAGATGTGTCTAATAATTGATCGTTAGGAAGTGGACCTCCAACTAAATGAAGAATTTCTTCTTTATTTTTTTGTTTGTGTTTAACAAAAAGATATTTTCCTTTTGATTTAATTAAAACTGAAATAACAATTTGATTTGGTGTTTTAATAATATCATCAAATTCATGTATTAATATTTTACAAATATCTTCAGTTGCGTTTGGTTTTGAAAGTCTATCAGCAGTCTCACTCATACTTTGTAATTTTTCTATGTTTCTAGATAAATATTTTAAAGTTCTAGCTATTTTATCTTCAGGTTTTATCCAAATTGCAACGTTATTATTAACTAAGAATTCTGCATTTTCTTCTTCCTGACCTGGGATAGGGTTTATAACAACTATTGGAAGTTTAGATACTAAACATTCAGTTATTGTTAATCCACCAGGTTTTGTTATTACACCTATAGCTATACTCATAAGTTCAGGGACTTTATCAGTATATTCTAATATTTTGATTCTATTTTCTGATTTTGTTGCTACAACTAGATCAGAAAACTTTTTGTTCATTTTTTTGTTTTTTCCTGATATAGCAACAACTTGAAGTTCTTTGTACATTCTAATTAATGCTTTTAGAACCATGTATGTTGTATCTCTACCTAATCCAAATTCTCCTCCAGCAAAGAATAAAACAGTAGGTTTTTGAGGATTAAGTCCAAATTCTTTATGGATTTCATCTGAATCATATGGTTGAAGGAATCTATCTGATACAGGAATACCTGTAACGTAGACTTTATTTTCAGGGATACCTTCTTTTATCATATCTATTTTCATAGTTTCGTTAGAAACAAAGAAATAATTTACATGTTGTGAAAGAACTAACCATTGTGGGTGTATATGATAATCTGTAAGAACTGTTGCTAGTTTACAATCAATTTTTTCTTTGGCTTTTAAATATGCACACATTTGAGTTGAAAATGGGTGAGTAGATACTATTAAGTCTGGTTTAAACTCTTGTAGTAAAAGGTTAAGTTTTGCAGACATTAATTTATTAGTTGTTGTACTAATGTGTGATAAAGCACCATTTTGTGATTGCTTGTAAATCTTTTTCCAAGCCCAAGGGGCTTTTTTTGCTAATTCTTTATATGCTTCAGTTGATACTTTATTGATATATTTGCTTATATATTCAATACAATCAACAATTTGTACTTCAACATCTTTTTCATATTTTTGTTCTAAATAAGATCCGATTGCTTTTGCAGCAGATAAATGTCCACCACCATAAGAACCGTAAAAAATTAAGATTTTTTTCATAATCTTTTTCCTTTTTTAAAAAAATAAATTTCCTTTTATATTATACCACTTTTAGCAAAAAAATACAACAATTTAAGCCTATATGCGCATAAGATGAATATTTAAAAGATAAATGGAAACAATAAGGAAAAATAAATTGTAGGAGTATAAAAGTGAATTTTTTAAAGAAGAATTTTTATTTGTTTTTTATTATTTTATTAACGATTTCTGTATTTATAACAGGAATTTATGCTTTTAAATTAAAAGAAAAGTATAATAACGAAAAAGATAATGTTTATACGGATGCGTTTATAAGCCTTGTGAATCATGTAAATAGTGTAGAGAATTATCTTTCAAAAGCAATGATAAGTGAATCTGCATCTCATGCAGCAGAGACGCTTACTAAAGTTTGGAATGATTCAAATTTAGCTATGGTATATTTGTCAAGATTACCACTTTCTTCAGAAAATGTTGCTAATGTTTCAAAGTATTTAAATCAAGTTTGTGATTATTCATATTCACTTTCGAGAAAAAATATTAATGGTGAAAATTTAAAAGAAGAAGATTTTAAGAAAATAGAAAGTTTATATGATCATATTATAGGGTTAGAGAATACTCTTAATATGCTTTCTGATGAGTTATATAATGGAAATGTAGATTGGGTAGAAGCTTCGAGTAAAGAAAAAGTTCTTGCACAAGCGGTTGATAATGTAAATGTTTTTTCAAGTATCGATGAGAATTTAAATAATTATGAAGGTTTAATTTATGATGGAGCATACTCGGATCATATAAATAAGATAAATAAAACAGGGCTTATAGGTGAAGAAATAAGTGATAAAACTGCAGAAGTAAAAGTGAAAGAGTTTTTCTCAGATGAAGATGTAAAAAGTATTAAATTAAATGCATATTTGGAAAATGCAGATATACCTGGATATGATTTTGTAGTTGAGTTTAAAGATAGTAATGATAAAGCTAATATTTTTATCTCTAAAAAAGGTGGTCATGTTGTTTTAGTTTCGAAAGATAGAGAAGTAAAGGAAGAAAAAATATCAGAAACTGAAGCCTGTGAAATCGGAAAAAGGTTTTTAGAGAGTAAAGGTTTTCTATCTATGAAAGAAACTTATTTTATTAAAGAGGGTAATACTATAATAATTAATTATGCCTATAATGATAATGGAATCACTGTTTATCCGGATTTGATTAAAGTAAAACTAGCACTTGACAATGGAGAAATTTTAGGACTTGAATCAAGTGGATATTTAAATTCTCATAAGATAAGAACTCATTTTGAACCTAAAATAACACTTGAAAAAGCTAAAGAAAATATTAATAAAAATTTAAATATTGTATCGGAATCAATGGCTATAATTCCAACAGAATGGAAGACAGAAATTTTTTGTTATGAATTTAAAGGAAAAGTCAATGATAAAGAATTTTTAGTTTATATAAATGCTGATACAGGCAAAGAGGAGGATATTTTGGTGATACTTGACACACCAAATGGGAACTTGACAATGTAAATTGTTAAAAAGATGTATTTTATGTTCAAAAAACTTGAAAAAAACGCCATATTGTTATAATATTGTATGAAGGTAACAATAAACTGTTAATTTGAATAAATTATAGTAAAAAATAATCCACATTATGCGAGCATTATGTGGAATACATATAGGAGGAAAAATTGCAAGTTAAAATAAATGACTGGAACATTAATTATGAAGTTTTTGGTCAAGGTACAGTACCTGTAGTTTTATTACATGGATGGTTAGCTACACTTGAAACAATGAGACCAATTGCTAATAGTTTACAAAATAATTTTAAAGTTTATTTAGTAGATATTGTTGGTTTCGGTGAAAGTGATATGCCAGAACATCCACTTAAAACTGATGACTTTGGTGATTTTTTAAGAGACTTTTTGAATGCATTAAATATTGAAAATCCAATTTTGATCGGGCATTCAAATGGTGGAAGAACAATTATAAATGCAGTTGGTAGAGGTATTGTTTCTGCAAGAAAAGTAATTTAATTGATAGTGCAGGATTAGTTCCAAAAAGAAGTTTATATTATCATTTAAAAGTTGCTTTTTACAAAACTGGAAAATTTATTTTAAATTTACTTCCAAATACAAAAGGGATAAAAGCTTTTAAAGAGAAGTTAAGAGAAAATGTTGGTTCAAGTGACTATAAGGCTTCAAGTAATGTTTTAAAAGAAACAATGAAGATTATACTTAATGAAGATTTAACGCATTTACTTCCAAACATTAAGGTTCCAACTTTAATATTTTGGGGAACTTTAGATACAGCAACTCCAATTGCTGATGGAAGAAAAATGGAAAAATTAATTCCAGATAGTGGATTAATTGAATATCCCGGTGCTACACATTTCTCATATTTAGAGAATATTCAGCATTTTAATACAGTAGTAAATGAATTTTTGAAAAATGATAAATAAAGGGGAG
>JAZLBY010000029.1:0-1629 GCA_045613965.1 Candidatus Scatovivens sp. | reverse complement strand
TTTATTATGATAATCACGTTACTGAAAATATGAAAAGGATTAAGGTGTAGTCTATGGGTGGTCGTGGTGCAAGCTCATCAATAACTCAATTAAAAGATTTACAAAAACAATTAAGAAATGCCAAAGCACAAGAAAGTAAACTAGAAAGAATTTATAAAGCTAAAAGCGGTGCTGAAATAGGTTTTGATTGGAATAGTAGAAGTCAAGTAGAAACTGAAAAAGCTTATAAAAAAATAAGAGAAGATAAAAACACAGCTTATAGAAAATACATAGAACAAAAAGAGAAAAGACAAAGTTTAGAAGAAAAAATGGAAAAAATTTTGAAAAGGTATAGAAAAGATATTACTGAAGAAGTACCGTTTTAAAATAAGATAGGAGAATTTATATGGGCGGTAGAGGTGCTAGTAGTGCAAATGGAAATGCAAGAGAAAATTTTGTTAAATCATTTTTAGGTCAATTTATTACTGATGGTGATATAGAAGCAGCTGTTATGGCTTATGCTATGCGTAATAAATTAACACCAAGACAAGAAAATGAACTTATAGAAGAAATACAAAATAGAAATGCAGTAGAAATGGAAAAAATAGAAAAACTTGCTAAAGAAAAAGGTATTAGTATGGATAATCTTATAAGAGAAACTGAGGTAACAGGAAAATCACCTATGGAAATTCTTAAAAGAATTAAAGGTTCAAGTACAGTATCATTAAATAATCAATCTAATATAACAGCAGCATTAAAAAAATACGTTAATGTAGATATTGGTAAAGCTGTTGATAATGATAGATTTAGCACAAAATCAAGAAAATATTTTGACATAGATAGAAGAAAATTAAATCAAAATGAATTTAACGCAGTTGTGAAATATTTAAAACAAGACAAAGGATTAAGAATTGAAGCAAACGGTGCTAATCATTATTCAATATATTTTAAAAAATAATAGGAGGTAATTATGGGAGGACGTGGCTCAAGTTCATTTAATGGAGCTGGTGGAAAAGGTGGACTATTACCAGAAAGCAGAGGAAAAAACAACAGTAAACAATTTGATGTTTCTATTTTCAAAGGCTCTAAGATAAAATCAATGAAAGATTTTGAAAAATTAATGCAAATGACAGGCGTAAAAAGAGAAATGGCTTTTTTATCTAATGCTGATGGTACAATATTAGCAGCAGCTAGAGGAGATAAACATAGTGTTGGTGTAGCATACGCTGGAGACCAAGCAGGTTTAACTCTAACACATAACCATCCTGATAAATACGGTGGTACATTTAGTACAGCTGATATTAACCACTTAACAAGAGCTAATTTAGCTGAAATAAGAGCAGTTGCTAAAGAAGGTACATACTCATTAAAAGCAACAAAGAACGCTAGACCATTAGATTTTAATAGAGCTTTAAATAAAGACTATAATAAAATAGTAGCAAAAGCACAACAAAATCACAACGCAGCAAGAGCAGCGGGTAAAAATAGAACTGAACAAAGAAAAGCTTATACTGATACTTTATCTAATTGGTATAAAGCAAATGCTAAAAAATATGGTTACGAATACAAGACAACAGCACATAAATAGTGTATAATATAGTATATAGGAGGTATTTTTATGGACGAGAAAGATGATTTATTACCATACGA
>JAZLBY010000028.1:0-2729 GCA_045613965.1 Candidatus Scatovivens sp. | reverse complement strand
TCTGTGATGATACAATTAGAGGATAATAGTACTAAAGAAGCAGAAACCAAGGGAGGTCTCTGCTTTTTTTGACTATATAAATATTTTAGGGGGATGTAAAGATGGCTGAAAATGAAAAAGTGTCTGTAGATACAGAAGATTTAAAAAAAGAAACAAAAGAAACTGTTAATCAAGTAAAAGAAACAATAAAAAATGTTAATTTAAAAGATGATGCTGAAGCAACAAAAGGATTTGTTAAAGAAATGTTCTCAAATCCAATCGAAGCTGTTAAAAGAGCTGCATCTGGAGAAGATGGAATGTTTAAAAAAGCAATTATGATTATGCTTGCATATGTAATTGTAGCTGCTGTATATGAAGTATTATATTGTATTAGATATAATGGCATTACTCAAATATTAGGTAGCATAGTATCAATTATTTTTAGTGCACTTAGTCCAGTTGTTTCAATGTTATTATTATCTTTAGTGGTTTATATAATGAATAAAAATAATAAAAAACCATTAACAACAGTTATTTCTACAATGGTTGTTGCATCAGTTCCATTAGTTATTTACGATGCACTTGAAATAATAAGATTCTTAGTTCATGGAGCAACTATAGTTGCATTATTTACAAGTCCAATATCAACAATGCTTTATGCTGTTTCTATAGTTTTAACATACTTTGGTATGAAAGAGCTTTTTGCTGAAGCAGAAGACAAAGAAGCAGTTAAAAAATTTGCTAAAGTTAAATTATTAGTTGCTTTAGCTATGTTTATATTAGGTAGAATTGGTTTAGTATAATAAAAAATTAAATAAAATATGAGAAAATCGCCATTTTAGGCGATTTTTTCTTGCGATTTTTCTAAAAATATTATATAATTACAACATTATGTGAAGGGAGTTGAAGCAAATGGCAATTAGTAGAGAAGAAGTTATTCATATTGCAAAACTTGCATGTTTAAATCTTTCAGAAGCAGAGATTGAAAAATATACAAAAGATATGCAAGAAATATTAGAACTTGCAAATATGGTAAATAACGTAAATACTGAAGGTATGAATGAAACAGTTGCAGCAAATAATAAATGCAATGTTTTAAGAAAAGATGAAGTAGTTGACTTCGGAAATAGAGAGTTACTACTACAGAATGCGCCAAGTCAAGACGAAGGGATGTTTAGAATACCAAAAGTAATAAATTAATTGAAGTTTGAAAGGGACAAAACATGATAATTGGAATTGATATTGATGATACGATTACAGATACGTATGAAGTAATGCATGCGTATGCACAAGAATATACAATAAATGTGTTAAAAAGAGAACCAATCATTAATGAAACAAATTCATGTTCAAATCATTTATATATTCAATACTTACATAATTGGAATGAAGAAGAAGATTTGAAATATCTTGAATTATATTATGAAAAAATTATAAAAGAAGTTAGACCAAAAACATTAGCTTTAAAGAATTTAAATAAGCTAAGAGAAGAAGGTCATAAGATCGTATTAATAACAGCAAGATGGGAAACAGATTATACAGATATTGTAGGTCTAACAAAAGAATGGTTAAAAGAAAATAACGTTCCTTACGATAAATTAATAGTAAATGCTGAAAACAAAGCTGTTGCAGCAAAACAAGAAAATTTAGATATATTCATAGATGATAGTTTTAAAAACTGTCAAATGGTAGCTGATTTAGGAATAAAAACTTTTATAATGGATACTAGAACAAATAGAAATCTAGAAGATGAAAGATTAAAAAGAGTTTATTCATGGCCACATTTTTATGAAGTATTTAAAAATATGATTAAGGAGGCAAAATAGATGGAACTTTACGAATATACAGTTCATGAGTTAGTAGAGAAACTTGAAAAAGGTGAAGTAACTTCAGTAGAAATAACAAAAAGTTATTTTGATAGAATAAAAGAAATCGACCCTAAAGTTAAAGCTTATGTTTCTACAATGGAAGAAGAAGCTATGGCTAAAGCTAAAGAAGTTGATGAGAAAAGAAAAGCGGGAGAAAAAGTATCAGCTTTAGCTGGTATTCCAATAGGAATTAAAGATAACATGTGTATAACAGGAACAAAAACAACTTGTTCTTCAAAAATGTTAGAAAACTTTGTTGCACCATATGATGCAACTGTTATAGAAAAATTAAATAAAGAAGATGCAGTTTATCTTGGAAAATTAAATATGGATGAATTTGCTATGGGTGGTTCAACAGAAAACTCAGCATTCTTTAAAACAAGAAATCCTTGGGATTTAGAAAGAGTACCAGGTGGTTCTTCAGGAGGAAGCGCAGCAGCTGTTGCAGCTGGAATTGCTCCTTGGGCACTTGGATCAGATACAGGTGGAAGTATTCGTCAACCAGCATCACTTTGTGGTGTAGTTGGATTAAAACCAACATATGGTTTAGTATCAAGATATGGATTAGTAGCATTTGCATCTAGCTTAGATCAAATTGGTCCAATCACAAAAGACGTTACTGATGCTGCAATGCTTTTAAATGTTATTGCAGGACATGATGAAAAAGATTCAACATCAATGAATATCGAAGCTAAAGATTATACAAAAAGCTTAGTAAATGATGTAAAAGGAATGAGAATTGGTCTTCCAAAAGAATATCTTGGAGAAGGTATTAATGAAGAAGTAAAACAAGCTATATTAGATGTAGCTAAAAAATATGAAGAAATGGGAGCTATTGTTGAAGATTGTTCATTTGAAGTAGGACAATATGCAACATCAGTT
>JAZLBY010000027.1:0-4880 GCA_045613965.1 Candidatus Scatovivens sp. | reverse complement strand
CCTTTTATATATAATATCGCTAAAGTATAACTTTCCCTATACAATAGCGTATCTATTTTATCACTTTTAACACGCACTGTCAATAGTTTTGAAGGTTATTTTTGTCATTTCCGTAAGGTTTTCTTAAATATTCATTTTAACGTTAAAAATAGCACCACAAAATCTCATTTTTCTCTACGCATTAAACATTTTCAAACAAAAAAGATAGGCAAAAAACCTATCTTTTTCAAAAATTTTATAGAATTATCTTTCTCCTCTATCATTCTTTTCTTTATTTTCTTTTGTACGATTTGACTTTTTTATTCTTAGAGTATCAACTTTCGGACAATCTAATTTTCTATCACCTGTAATCCCAGCATCAAAAGTATAATTTTTAGATCTACCCTCTTTAGCAGGTTTTACATCCGATTTAGTTTTCCTTGTATTCTCATAAGCATCTAATAATGAACTTAAAATTCCCATATTTTACCTTCTTTCTAAAAATGCAGACATCGTATATGATGCCTGCACTTTTAATCATTATTTTTCAACCTCATCGTCATCTTTTACAAATTTTGCATCATAATCTTCAGATTTTTTACCTGTAAATCCTGCGTCGAATTTATAATTTCTTGGTTGTGGTTTTGTTTTATCAATTTCAGTATCAGTTTTTCTAACATTTTCATAAATATCAGTAACTAATAATCCTTTATCTGCAACATCTAATGCTACACCCATTGTTTTTAATGCTTCAATAACTCTAACATTATCTACCATTTGTGTTGTTTTTGTCACAGTTTCAACCATTTCTGTTACTGTAGTAAAATGTCCTGGAACATCTAATACTTTAGATACTTCTGTACCAACTTGAACTTGTTTTGTTACACCTTGAATTAAATCTGAAAGTTTAACCCAGTATCTATCACCAACAGATACATATACTCCTGCTAATGTTGCAGGATCTACTGTTCCTGTTCCTAAAGCATCTATTAAACCATCAACTGTTACGTTTTGATTTAATACACCATTTGCATCAAGTAAACCACCCATAAATGTACGATCTGTCAATGTTGGAGCTGTTAATCCTGCAGTATCTGATAAACCAGTACCACCTTTTCCAACACTTTGGAATACACTTGTTACTTTTTCATTACCTGTTAATTCATACATAGCAGGTCTTCTTTCTCCACCATAAACAGAATAGAATCCTTCTACCTCTTTACCAGCATTTGAAGCCATCATTTCACTCATTGTAGCTCCATTATCTGATACTGTTTCATATACAGGAGTTTCAACTTCTTTATAAGTTGCATCAACCCATTCTTGTCTTTGTTGTGGAACTTCAGTAACAGTTTCAACTTCTTGTGGAACTTTAGTACGTTGTACTAACCACTCTTTTAATTTTGGTCCAACAAATTTTCTAATACCAAAACGAGTAAGCATTTTAACGCCAGTAATTACTCTAGTTACATTTTCTTTATTTGCAATATCATGAACATCATTATCTACTGCGTCTGTTTGTCTTGTTTGATCAATTGTTTTTCTTTCATTTTTAATTGCATCTTGTGCTACTTGTTCTTGAGCTTTTCTTAAATCACTTAAAGTTGCCTCTAATCTAGCTTTATTTTCTGGATCACTTGCTTTTTCCATATCAGCTTCAATCATTGCAATTCTTTCATCTAAGCTTTTACTCATAAACTCTGTTTGTTTTCTAATAGCTTCTTGTTCTGCAATTTGTTGATATTTAGTTCTAATTGATTGTTGTATATCATATGCTCCAGCAGATAAAATAGCTTTATTTCCTTCTTTAGCATTAAAAATACTATTAAATCTACTTGAAAAATATCCTTTACCTTGAGCAGCAAAATATTCTCTTCTAGCTACATATCTATGAGATAATTTGTTTGAATATAATCCAGCAACATTATCTTTTGGTTTTGTAATAGCACCATAAACAGGAGCTACAACATATGTACCTATAAACTTACTAATTGGTGCTGTTGTATGGTTTCTTATAAATTTAGCAACATTTCCTACAGCTTTTAGTACGTTTCTTACTGGTTGTCCTTCTACAAACTTACCGTAATTAACTTTCTCACCATATTTACCTAATGTCATTAAATTTCTATGAGTCATCGCAAGTCTATTATATGCATTGTTATTTGTCTCAATATAATTTTTATCTTCTTCCATTACAACTTTAGGATCTCTTAATTCACCCTTAGAATCTCTAACATCATCATATGCTGTTTTATCACCAGCTTCGTATTTTGTAGATCTTTCTAATCTTTCAATATACTCTTCAAGTTGTAAAAATTCTTGATCATTTTCCATTCCTTCATATGGTTTTACAGTTTTATATGTACCTTTATGCTTTTTACCATCTTCACCAACAAATGTAAATTCTTTAGTTACTATATGGTCTTTAAAATATTCCATTCTTTCAGCATATTCATATTTTTTATCAGCATTACCATAATACTTATCAAGCATATCTGTTCTTCTAGCATTATATTCTGCTAAAATTGCTTCTTCATCAATTTCAGGTTTAATTGGAGGATATTTTATCTCAATTTCACCTTTTTCATTGATTTTAAATAATTCTTTTTCTTTTGCTATATCTTCAAGTTCTTCTAATCTATGTTGTGCAATTCTTCTTTCTTCTTCGACATCAAATGAATCTCTTCCTTCCAAAGTTGTAATTGCAGTCTCAACTTCTTCTAATTCTTTTTCATGTCTAGCAATAGAATCTTCTAATTCTTTAATTTTATCTTCTAATGACTTTTCAGGTTCGTCATTTTCTTTTTCTTCTTCATTTTTTTCTGCTTCTGGATTTTGTAAAGCAGTTAATCTTTTTTTCCAAGCATCAAGTTCATCCCACTTATGTTGTGGCATATCTCTTGCCGCTAACATAGCTTCACGATTTGCAATACGCTCTTCTAAATCTTTTATTTCTAACTTTCTTGCTTCATCAATAATTGATTGTGGAACAGGACCTTCTTGAAGTTCTTTTAATTCTTTTTTCCAAGCATCAAGTTCATCCCACTTATGTTGTGGCATATCTCTTCCTGCAATCATAGATTCACGATTTGCAATACGAGATACTAAGTCAGCTATTGCAGCATCTTTAGCAGCATCAATAAATTCTGAACCTACATCTATACCTTTATTATCACCTTTTTTAGCATTGTCTTCTGGTTCTTCTATTCCTTGTTCTTTGTCTGCTTGTTTTTTCTTTAATTCTTCTAATTCAGCTTTTTCACGCTCAATTAAAGTAATCAAGTTATCTCTTTTTTTCTTTAATCCAGGCATATCTAATGATTCAAGAAGTTTTTTATAATATTCAATTCTAGCTTCAATGTCTTCTATTTCAACAAAAGAATACTCATTTTTAGCATTAGCTAAAAGCATCTCTACTTCGCCTATAACATCTTTTGCTTTTACATATTTACTTTCAGCTTTTTCGGCGATTTCTTTTTCATATCTTTCTTTTGTTTCATAAAGTTTTGCTAAAACATCTTGAGAAGCTGAATTTGCTTCAGCTTCTCTAATATCTTTTAATATATCTTGTAATTGAATTCTTAAAACATTTATACCTGTTGTGTATTCAAGAGATTCTTCCTCATTTAACAAATTATTATAGCCATCAATTCTAGCTAATATTTTTTCTTTTTTTACACCATATTTAAATATTTCTTTATTTTCTTCTGCCATTTATAATCCCCCTATTAAATAACTTTTTGTTATTTTATATAAGCATTATTCTATATGTATATTATTTTTCTTCTCTATCATTTTCAGGTTCTGTTTTACCTTTTGCTCCTTTACCTTTAGATGCATCTGGTGTTTTTGCTCCATATCTAGATGTGAAGATATCTTCTTCAAATTCAACTTCTTCATAATCATCAAATTCAGCATCTTCATAATCATCAAATTCATCTGGCATATATCCAATTGTTTTTTCAACATCAATATGTCCTAATGTAATTCCTCTTTCAGCTTTTGATCTATATTTAGCATTAGGGAATAATAATCTTAATTTATCAAAGAATCCAATTCTTCCATCTTCATCTAATCTATCAGGATGATCTAATTTGTAAGCTTCTGATTTTAATAAATATCTAGCCCAGAAATTAGATCTATCGTAAATTAATTCTCCATCTAATGTTGGTAATTCACTTTCATCTAATTCTTCGAAGTCAACTTCTTCGTCTTTTACTTCTTCATCTTCGTCTTTAACTTCTTCGTCTTCATTTTTTACTTCTTCAGCTTTTTCGTCTTTTACTTCTTCAGCTTTTTCATCTTTAGCTTCTTCAGCCTTTTCATCTTTAACTTCTTCAGCTTTTTCGTCTTTAGCTTCTTCAGCTTTTTCGTCTTTAGCTTCTACTGGTTTTGAATCTTTTCTAGATATAATTTCATTTATTTTAGCAACAGCAGCTTCATATTCTGCTTGAACTAAAGCTTTTTGTTCTGCACATAATGCTTTTGCATCTTGTAAATCTTTTAATTTATCTTGTAAACCATGATATTGTTCATTTAATTTTCTTACAGCATCTCCATTAGTTGGAATTCTTGTTCCTTCTTCATATTCATATTGGAATTCATTTAAACTAATTAAAATTCCTTCCATTTCATGTTTTATTTTTCTTATTTCTGTATCAATTTTCATTTGAGCTTGTGTATAATATTTTGATTTTCTATCTCTTAAATCACTTTCAGCTTTTTTTACAGCATCTGTTGTTAAAGATTTTCTTGTATCTTCTTCTTTTTGTTTAATATCAGCTTCTGCTTTTTCAGCGTTGGCTAATTTTTCTTGTTCTTCTTTAATTAATTCTTTAATTGTTCCTTTTGTTCTATTTTCTTCTACAACATCCATATATCTTGTATCTAAATGATCTAAT
>JAZLBY010000026.1:0-10846 GCA_045613965.1 Candidatus Scatovivens sp. | reverse complement strand
TTCAACGTCTACATCTTCTACTTCTGGAAGTACAGCTACAGTAGCTGTTGATGTATGAATTCTACCACTTGATTCTGTATCTGGAACTCTTTGTACTCTATGAACTCCTGATTCAAATTTAAATCTACTAAATGCTCCTTTTCCAGTAATCATAAAAGATATTTCTTTATATCCCCCAATACCAGTTTCATTTTCATAAATTACATCAATTTTAAATCCTTTTCTTTCAGCATACATAGAATACATTCTAAATAATACTCCAGCAAATAGTGCAGCTTCTTCTCCACCAGCACCAGCTCTAATTTCACAAATAACGTTTTTATCATCATTTGGATCTTTAGGAATTAATAATATTTTTAATTCTTCTTCAATTTTTGGTAATTTTTCTTTAGCATCTAACATTTCTATTTCTGCTAATTCTTTCATTTCTGGATCTTCCATCATTTCTTTAGCATCTTCTAGATTTTTAGATACTGCTTTATATTCTCTGTATTTTAATACTATGTCTTCAATATCACTATGTTCCTTCATTAATTTAGTCCATTCGCTTTGTCTAGAAATTACTTCTGGATCTGCAATTAAACCATTTAATTCCTCGTATCTTTTTTCTACGTCTTTTAATTTTTGAAACATAAAATTATTTCCCCTTACTTTTATAAAATCACTATTTACTATTATAACTCATTTTCACCTATTTTTCAAGGTTTATTACATTATATTCAACATTTAACTTTTCAAGTATATCAATTTCTCTTTTTGAACATGTAAATAATATTATTTGGCTTGACTCAAAATTTGCTTTAAAATATCTTATTACATTCGCTAATCTTTCATCATCAAAATATGCAAATGCTTCATCAAGTATAATTGGAAGTGATTCTCCTGAAATTTCATTTAATGCACTTAATCTTAATGATAAATACATTTGATCAATAGTTCCAGTACTTAATCTATATGCTGGTACATAACTTCCATTTTGTATCTCAACATTTAAACCTTCATCATCTGTTAAAACAACATTTTTATATCTTCCATTTGATACTTTAGAAATAATATCACATAAATTTTGAGTAAATCTTGGGCTAATATTATTTTTCATTTGTTCATATGCTTTTTCCATACATTCTTTTGCAATATTATATGATTTAGCCAAAGATAATAATTCTGTTTTCTCTTCTTCTGCACTTTGTAAAGATTCTTCTATTTTTGCTAAATTTTCTATTTTCTCATTTACGTGCTTTGTATCATTTTCTAAATTTTGAATCTTAAATCTTATAGTATTAATTCTATTTTCTTTTTGATCAATATTTCTTTCAATTTCATAAATATCCATCGATAATGCATCTTCCATAAAATCCATAGTAAGATATTCTGAATATTTTTCAATTAATTCTCTATTTTCTTTATCAATTTCTTGATCTAAAATAGCTTCTTTTTCAAGAGCTTCTCTTTTTTGTTTTTCTCTATTTTCTTTTAAAATTTCAATTTCACTTTCAATTTTTTGATATTTATTATCTTCTTTTTCTTTGATTTTTTTATCAAATTTTTCTCTTTCAATTTTTGATTTAATTAATATCAAAACGATTGGTATCACTAACAATAAATTAATTAATTTATTTGGATTTATAATCATTAAAATAGCAAAAATAACGAATAAAATTACACATGCTATATAATAACTATTTAAATTAATTTTCTCGGCTATATTTTCATTTTCAGAGCTTTCAATTTTTTTATTTAACTCATTTATCTTTTGATTATATTCATCCTCTAATTTTCTATTAAAATTAATTTCAGCATTTTTAATTTTATTATTATCTTGCATTTGTTTTAATTCTTTTAAGAATTTTCTTTCAAGTTCTTCTTTTTGTTCATCTTTTCTTAAAATATTTTTTTGCTCAGTATTATCAAAAGACCCTTCTTTATACATTGCTAAAGATTGTTTTTCACCCATAAGTCTACGAATTTTATCATTCACAATATTTATAGGTCTTTGTGAAGTTCTTTCTGTACCAACTTCTTCATTAAATCTTTTACCAATTTTATCTATTGTCTTTTTATAAGAAATACTGTCATCACCAGTAGAAACCATATTACTTATTTTATGAATTATACTGTTTTGACTAGCTTTACTTAATTTTAATCCTTCTTGTTCTGTTATAGCAGTATTATAAAAAGTTTCTTCATCAATTCCTGTTTGTTCATTAAAAAAATCTATTCCTTTTGTTTTATCTACTGTAAATTCCTTTGAAATATCTTCTTTTCTTGAATTATATATAACAGGATTTTTCTTTTTAAACTCTCTATATACTTCAAAGCTTTCTCCATTATCTAAAGTATATGAAATTTTACCTGAAAATTCATCATTATACCAAGGTTTAAATCTATCAAAATCAGGTATTTCTTTGCCATTTTTATTCTTAGATAATCCATAAAGCATACTTGATATAAATTTTAAAAGACTTGATTTTCCAGACTCATTTTCACCGTATATAATATTTATTCCATCTTTTAATTCTAGCTCTTTATTCTTAAGCTTTCCAAATCCGTTTATCTTTAACTTATCTATTCTCACTTTTTATCACCTCTTACATTGCATCTAATCCAATTTCAATTGCTTTTTCAAATTCTTCTTCAGAACACAATCCATTTTCGTACATTTTATAAACTTCTTTTATAAAAAATCCTTTTAAGTTATTTTGTCTAGCTAGTTCTTCAATATTAATTGCAATTTTTGTTTCATCTTTAATTTTTAAAATATTTTCGTGTGATAAAACTCTAAGAAGTTCTCTTGTATCTATTTCAAAATTTCTTTTTCCTTTTAAAATAACTTTATACATTACCATATCATTTAGATATCTATTCAAGATCTTCTCGCATAAATCTTCTTTTGAATAAGTATCATCTACAGAAATTACAAGTTCTTCAAATTTTCTATCATCAAGTTCTACAAACTCCATTGAAAATCTATCTTTAGTAATTTCTCCAGCAATCATACCATGACTTCCAAGTTCATCAAATCCCAATGAAATTGTAGATCCTGGATAATATGTTCTATTTTTATTATCTAAATTATTTTTATGAACATGTCCTAGTGCAATATAATCAAATCCTATCGAATTTAATTTTGATTCAAGTATTGGATTATAAGAAAATCCTTCTTCATCTTTTGAACCGTTTAAATCACAGTGTGCCACTAATATATTAAGCTTACTAGAAAATGGCAAATTAATATTCTCTAATGCAGAATTGTTCATGTAAAATTCTGTAAACGCCATTCCATAAACATTAACATTCTCATCTTCAAATTTCTCAATATTTGATGAATTAAATACATATACATTATCACCAAAATCATATGTATCATAATAAGAATTTCTAACATATGGATCATGGTTTCCTGGTGTTATAAATATTTTAGTATCTTTTATTCTATTAAATTCTTTTGCAATAAAATCAATTGTAGATTTTCTAACATATTCATGCTCATATAAATCTCCAGCAATAAATAAATATTCTACATCATTTTTTAATACAAAATCTATTATTTTTCTAAATGCATTTCTTTGTTCTAATCTTCTTTTTTCGCCTAAATTTTCTACAGCATTTAGCGATGTAAATGGTGCATCAAAATGCATATCTGCAATGTGTACAAACTTCATAATCCATCTCCTTTTCTTAGCTATTTGATTTTATCATAACGAAAAATACCAGTCAATATTTTACGAAAATTTGTTCTTTAGTTTTTACATTTTATACTATTGACAAAAACAAAAAAGATAGCTCTTTTTTGAGCTATCTTTAATTATATTAATCATCTGAATCAATTGAACCAAATAGTTCATCGAATTTTGCTTCAAGTTCTTTTTGAATGTCAATCAATTCTGCTTGTCTTCTCTCTTCAGCTTCTTTTTGTTCTGGTGTCATAATTGGATTTGCACTACTTGCTGTTGTAGCAGCTGCAAAAGCTGTTTTTGGAGCTTCTGCTGTACTTGATGGAACAACGATATCTTCTGGATCATCAGCAAATAAATCATCTAATGATTCTAATGAAGCAGCTGCACCACCTGTTCCAGTTCCAGAACCTTCTTGACCTTCAACATAAGGATTATATGGATTATATTTTCTCCAAACTCCTCTTTCTACATGAACATCATTATGGTCTAATTTATATTTTGTAACTAATTTACCTTCTGGATATTTAAAGTAATAATATTTATTAGCTTTAATAGGTTTAATACCTTTTTCATAGATAATACATAAATCATTATCCATTCTTCTTAATTCGTCAGGTGTCATAAGAGCTCTTCCCATTACTTGGTCAGATTCACTCTTACCTTGTTTCCAGTCTTCTCTATCCTTATTAACAGATACGTTATCTCTTGTAATTGTTTTCTCACCTAAGGCTTTAGAGAAGTATTCAACTGTTTTTTGTGAGTTAGATCCAAGGAAAAGGTGAGTATCGCAGTTACCTATGATTGTTTCATAAGCTTCTTTATAAACAGCCTCTAATTGGTCTAAGTTTTGTAAAATAACGCTGAATGAAATTTTTCTACTTCTTGATGTAGAAATCTTTTTATCAAAGTCTGGTATTTGTCCAATGTTTGCAAACTCGTCTAGGATGAAATATGTTGGACAAGGAAGTTCTCCTCCACTAACGTCAGCAAAGTCATATAATTGTTGAATCATTTGTGAGAAGAATATTGTAAGTAAGAAGTCATATGCTGTATGTGTATCTGAAGAAATAACGTATACAGCTGTTTTCTTTCTTCCTATATCTGTAAAATCTATTGTATCAGTTGATGTTACTTCGGCAATTTCTCTTGAGTCGAATTTACCAAGTTTTGATTGTAATGTACCAAGTACAGAACCAAAAGTTTTTTCTGGTAACATCTCAATGTTTTTATAATACATTCTTGCAGGGTGATCAAAAGGTAATTGATTCATTAAGTTTGTAAGCAAGTTATCTCCACCACTACTATTAGCAGTTCTAACAAGTTCTGAACAGCTTGCTAATGATTGTTCTTCTGGTGGTCTAACAGCTTTTAGATAATAAATTAAAGCTTTCATTAACATTTCTGACATATCATCCCAGAATGGGTCTGAACTCTTACCACCATCACCTTGTCCTTTAACAATTGTGTTAGCAATAATATCTACGTCAATTTCATTATTAATGTGATGTAATGGGTTGTAACCATCACTGTTTGCAGGGTGTACTAAGTTTAATACTTTAATGTCATATCCTTTAGCTTTAAAGTATCCAGCTGTCTTATCATAAAGCTCACCTTTAGGATCTGTAAATACGTATGAACCAATTAATTGTAACGCATTTGGAATAACGTATGAAGCTGATTTACCAGCACCAGAACCTCCGTACAACAAGTACGTTTACGTTACCACGTTTATCAAGTGGTAAGTAATTCTTTTCAGCAAGTACAATACCTTTATTTTTGCTTAATACTTTATATTGCTCTCCATTTTCGCACCAATCACTTGAACCGTTTTCAATATCTTCGTATTCATGTTTTGGAAACGCTTTTGAAAGTCCTACTAAAATAAAAAAGATATATACCACAAAAGTTACTTTTAACATATCTAAAAACAATGGGAAATGTGTTTCTGTAAAACATGTTCCTATATGTTTCCATGGCTCAACTATACCAGCACCAAATACTGTTATAAAAGTTCCCCATAACGCCCCATCAAATGGTGCTGTCATGAATGTTACACCTGATGCTTGCTCTGCTGCAATCATCGCTGTACATAATGGTGTAACAAGCCATAATACTATGATAAAAACTAATATAGTATATACTATAATCTTATTTTTAATTTTTCTAAATGCTGCTTTAATTCTATCAAAAAAACCCATCTTTTTTCACCTTTTCATAAGTAGTATTTATTTAAATCCTAAAATGATTTAGCTTAAGCTGAATAAGATGCAATTAGCATCTTATTCTTGAATTGTCTTTATTTTTCTTCTTGTTCTTTATCTTTATTACTTTCTTTAGCTTTAGCATCTTTACCTTTTGTTGTTTGTTTTGCTAATCCTTCAGCAACTTCTTCAGGTACAAAATCTTTTCTTTGTGGATTTGTTGCATTTATAATGCTTCCAACTCTAACTGTATCATCTTGTCTTGAACCATCAGCATTTGGATTTCCAGATCCTTCTGAATCTTTAAAATCTTTAGTTGGTTCAACAACATCTATCATTGTTGCTGTAACTTCAAAGTTATATCCAGCATTTTTTATTCTTTCTGCAACTACTTCCTTATTATCATCTTTAACATCTACTTGTTTACCCTTTGTAGTTTCACTAGCCATAATAATGTCTCCTTTCGGCTTCTATATATAAATAATTATTTATTATTTTCTCTAATTTCGAACGCAAAATATTTCTTATAAGGTTTTAATTTACATTTTCCTTTAACCTCATTAGATTCTTCATCAAAATATAAAATTGGTTTTACTTCTTCACCAGTATCTGGATCAATTATTGAAATTGGTCTTTTCATATTTGGTGTATAAGCAAACTCTTTAAAATCTGTCTCTTCTTCATTGTATAATGTTTGAAATTTCATTGGCATTGGTTTTCTAGAAATTCTAACAACGTCATAATCTAAAAATCCCATGTTAACAACTACTCTTTCTTTCGCAAATGAAAGAATTACTAAAGGATTTCCTTCTGGAGCAGGATTTTCAATAAAGAATGTTTTCTTTTTATTTGCCCCAATAAATTCTTCAGAATATTCTAATCTTTCAACAGTATACTTTGGAGAATTTTTTGCAAATTCTTTCTCAGTTTTGTTTACTTGATAAATTACAGTACTAACATCTTTTGGATCTGTTATACTAAAATATTTTCCTTGTAAGTTAGCTTCGCTCATTTACTTTACACTCCTTATAAAAGATTCTCTTACAATGTGTCTTTATCTTTTGCTTAAAATACACATCAATTATATATTAAATAGTCTTAAAAGTCAATTATTTTTAAAAGTTTATGTTAACTATTTCTTGGATTAAACTTAGACATTTCATTGAATTTTTTAAATAGCTCTAATTCTTGTTCATTTGGATGTTTTGGAATCATTATTTTTGTATCTAAAATAAGTTTTCCTCTACCACCTTTTCCATCTTTGTAACCACGATCTTCAATTTCAATTTTTTCACCACTTTGTATTCCAGATGGAACATAAATTGATACATCTTCATTGATACCATTAATTGTTACTTTTGTGCTTAGAGCTGCTTCCCAAGGAGTAAGATACAAATTTGTTTTCAAATCGTATCCGTCAAGTACAAATCGTTCATCGTTTTTAATTTTTACTCTTACGAATAAATCACCATTTTTTCCACCATGAACACCTGGTTTTCCTTGTCCTACAATTCTAATTTTTTCATTGTTTTGAATTCCTGCAGGAACAGATACTTTGAATTTTTTCAATTTTCCTTCTACGGTTCTTACACCAATTGTTTGTTCTTTTCCTCTAAACGCATCTTCAATAGAAATGTTGATTTCTGTTTCAATATTTTCGCCTTTACTAGGCGCTTTTTTATTTTTAACTTTTGGTTTGTTCTCTTCTACGCTACCGAAAAACATTGTGAAAAAATCACTAAACAATGAGTCTTTACTTCTTTTGCTTTCTTCATAAGAAGCATTTTTTCTTCCTACATTTCTATTCCACATTCTGTCATATTTTCTTTTGCTAATAGAATCTGATAGAACTCTATATGCCTCATTAATATCTTTAAATCTTTCTTCATATTTTTTGTTAGCAATATTAACATCAGGATGATACTTCTTTGCTTGTTCTCTGTAGGCAGTTTTGATTTCTGCCATTGTTACTTTATTGTTTTGTAAACCTAATATTTTGTAATAATCCTTAAATATCATTTCAACATCCCCCGAACTTACCTAAAATTCAAAACGATTATATCATTTACGCCTTTTTTTGTGAAGTAATTTTAGCAAATTATTCAACTTTTTTTAAAATATTTTTTCACAAAAAATAGCTCAAAAAAATCCAGTCTATATTTAACAAAAAGTGATATAATTTTTTAAATATTTTAATAGGTTTTACAGGCAAAAAAATAGTCACTTTATAATTAAAGCGACTATTTTAAATTATTATCTTTTTGCTGTTTTGGCACCTTTAGTACCTTTTACTCCACCTTGCATAGCTAGAATGTTTTGATCATAAGAGAATGTTAATTTCTCTTTATCTCTATGTCTTCTAATTGCAAGTTCAATAATTTCATCTAATTCTTGTTCAAATGGTTTTCCTGTAGCTTCCCATAAGTAGAATGATAATGCTCCAGGAATTGTATTTATTTCATTTACATATACTTTATCAGTTTTAGTATCTATTAAGAAATCTATTCTTGATACACCACTGCATCCTAATGTTTTAAATACGTCTTTAGCTAAACCTTGGATTTCTTTTGTTTTTTCTTCGCTAATATCAGCTGGAATTTTTTTGTTAGCAAATTGTTGATCACTTCCACCTTTTGCTCCCATCTTCATTGATCCAGTTTTTCCACCGCCAATAGTTCCACCTTTAGATTTTCCATCACCAATATATTTATCAGTATAACTTAAAATCTCATCTGAGAAAAACGGTTCTTCACAAATTGAAGCTTCACCTTCTGCTAAATTTCCAATTACAGAACAGTTAATTTCTTTTAAATTTTCAACTGCTTTTTCAACAATAACTCTATCAGCAAATTCCATAGCAAATTCAATTGCTTCTTCAAGTTCAGCTTTATTTTTAGCTTTTCTAATACCAACACTTGAACCAAGATTTCCTGGTTTTACAATCATTGGGAATGTTAAAGTATCTTCAATTTCTTTTAATATTTTTTCTTCATCTTTTATGTATTCCATTGAATAAAATGCAACATAATCAACAACAGGAATTCCTGAAGCTCTTAATACTTTCTTTTGAAGAATTTTATCCATACCAATACTTGAAGCTAATATATCTGGTCCAACAAATGGAATTCCTAAAAGTGTAACAAATCCAGCTATTGTTCCATCTTCGCAGTTTGTTCCATGAACAATTGGAAATGCAACATCTATTGTATTTATAACTCTTTTTCCAATAAATGGTGCTGGGCATTTAATAACTTTTACTCCAGTTCCATCATTAACAACTGCTACTTTATAGCATCTTTTTAATAAACAATCCATATCTTTGAATGAATATAAATCTAATAAATCATCACCAGTATACATTACTCCATTTTTAGCAATGTAGATTGGTACAACCTCATATTTATCTGGATTCAAGCTTGAAATTGCTTGATTCATTGTAATTACTGAAATCTCATGTTCTACTGAGTTTCCTCCAAAAAATATACCTACTTTAATTTTCATATATATGTCCTCTTTTTCTATTAAATAACTTTTTTTCGATTTATAGATAATTATCAGGTAAATCGTTCTCTAGTAAAATTACACTATCTTTTGTCATAATTTGATTCATTTTACTTAATGCATCTTGTAAGTTTTTAGCGATATAAACATTTGATTCTGGATATCCTTTTTCTCTAATTCCATTATAAATTGGAACTGTTTGTTGTGCCCCAACTAAAATAATAAAATCAGCACTATCAGCAGCATTTCTACCTAATTCTTGATTAATCTCTACTGCTTTATCTCCTAAATCAACGATTCCTGGAGTAATTAATATTCTCTTTTTATGCTCAAATGATTTTAATACTTCAAGAGCCATTTTAGCACCTTTTGTATTTGAATTATAAGCATCATCAATAATAATACTTCCATTTGGATTTTGTTTAAGTTCTAGTCTATGTGGAACTGGTCTAATATATTTAGCACCCATTTTAATTTCATCTGCAGTTAATCCTAATTTATCTGCGATTGCAACAGCTCCAACTATATTTAAAATATTTAAATTACCAAGTAATTTTGTTTTAATTCTAATAGATTCTTTTCCTGGAATTACAACATCAAAACTTGATCCTCTTTCTGTTATTTCAATGTTTTCTGCATAATAATCGGCTTCTGGAGTTAAACCAAATTTAACTGATTTTTTTGTAATTCTTGAATTTCTTATATTCTCATCTTCCCAATTCAAGAATGCAATTCCTTCATCATCTGGAAGACTATCAACTAATTCTAATTTTGTTTTTCTTACATTGTCTAAATTTTTAAAAGTATCTAAATGTTGTGGTCCTATTGCAGTAACTAATCCATATGTTGGATTTACTATATCTGTAATTTCTTTAATATCTCCAACATATTTTGCTCCCATCTCACATACAAATAATTGATGCATTGATGTTAATTTTTCATTAATTGTTCTTACAACTCCCATTGTTGTATTATAACTTTCTGGTGTCATTAATGTATTATATTTTTGAGAAAGTATAGTATTAACAATATATTTTGTACTTGTTTTTCCATAACTTCCTGTTATACCAACAACTTTAAGACCAGGTATTTCTTTTAATTTATGTTTTGCTTTTCTACAAAATCCTTTTCTTATAGATCCCTCTATTGGTTTATTAATTGTTCCAACAATATAAACAAAATAATATGCAAACATCATACATACATTTATTACTGAAAGAACTACTGTATGGTTTAAAACATTTGCTAAAGTTGCAGCAATTACAAATAAAATTAAATATGTTGTATATACTCTTTTTATTCTTGCTGTAACTACAAAAGGTTTCTTTTCTTTTTGTTTTTTAGTTGACACAATTAAATATATTAATGCTAATATTTCTAATACATAACCTGTTATGATAGACCAAGAATTATTTATTACAAACATTATTATTGGGATTAATAATAAAATAATTGTCTTTATATTAA
>JAZLBY010000025.1:0-9519 GCA_045613965.1 Candidatus Scatovivens sp. | reverse complement strand
CCTATTTCGCAATTATGTATGTCTTTTAAAACAGGTGTGTCTTTCCATATTTTAGGGTGCTTCCTTATATTTAACGGATCAGTCTCATAAAAATCAAACTCTTGTATTTCTACAATTTTATATACTAATGGATTAGCTATTAAACAAAATAATACTATACTTACTAAACAGATTAATGTTTTAATCTTAAATTTTTTAATCATGTCTATTAATAACGATATTACCATTGCTATCATTATTATTTGATAATTACTTTTAAACATTACTGCTAATAATATGCTAATTGATGATAATACAATATATCTTATCTTATAATCTTCATAAAATTTCATTAGCATATAGATACATAAAAGTGAAAAGAACATTCCGAATATATTTCCATATACTACTACATTAAACATTGGTATTACTAATGTAATTACATATAAAACGCCTAGAAGTTTAGAAGTACTTTCTTTTTGATAAATTTTATCAGTCATTTTATAGATTAAATACATTGATGCTGCAATAAAAGCTACGTTTATAAATTGGAATGTTATATTGCTTGGACTACCAAACAGTCTCATTAATAGTTCCATTCCTAGCACACATCCATATTGAAGAGGATGCATGAAAAAATACCATTCTTTTATATTTTCAAAATCATTTTCAGCAAATAATCTAGCTGCAGTTATTACATATCTTTGATCTCCTATTACAGGTGCTTTTACAAAGTTAACCCAAAGTGCTCCAATTAATGATGTAATAATTATACAGGCAGCAATCATTACTTTCTTACTTACTTTATTTGATATTCTTTTAACGATCATCAATGCTCCTATAAGAAGCATACTTAACAGTAAATTAACCAATATATTATCTTTACTATAATGCATTGTTTCTACAGGGTCAGATGGAATATATTTGAAAAAATATGCTGTATGAGTTAGTGCTGCTATAAATATAAATGTTAGAATACACGCTAACAAAACTAATACTATCTTTATCAAAATATTTATGAATTTATCTTTCTTAGAAGTAATTAATTCTTCATTTTCATTTTTAATTTCGTTTTCTATAATTTTCTTCATAAAAATCCTTTATTTATACTTAATTTTTACAATAAAAATAATATCAAATATTAATATTATTTTCAATAAAAAACCTCTCCAATTTTTTTAAATTGAAGAGGCAATTAACTTTTATAATTCTAAATATTTTTTCAAGAATCTACCTGTATGTGATTGTTCATTTTTACAAATTTGTTCTGGAGTTCCTATAGCTACTACAGTTCCTCCCTTTTCTCCACCTTCAGGTCCTAGATCTATAATATGATCAGCTGTTTTAATTAAATCTAAATTATGTTCAATTACTAGAATTGTATTTCCAGTATCTACTAATCTTTGTAGAATATCAACTAATCTATGAACGTCTGCAACATGTAATCCTGTTGTAGGTTCGTCTAAAATATATAATGTTTTACCTGTTGCTCTTTTTGATAGCTCAGTTGCTAGTTTAACCCTTTGTGCTTCACCACCAGATAGTGTTGTTGATGGTTGACCAAGTTTAACATATCCAAGCCCTACATCTTGTAATGTTTGAATTTTTTGTTTAATTCTTGGTAAATTATTAAAGAATTCAACTGCTTCTTCAACTGTCATATCAAGAACATCAGATATTGATTTTCCTTTATATTTAACATCTAATGTTTCTCTATTATATCTTTTACCTTTACATACTTCGCAAGGAACATATATATCAGGTAAGAAATTCATTTCAATTTTTAATACACCATCACCTTGGCAAGCTTCACATCTTCCACCTTCAACGTTAAAGCTAAATCTTCCTTTTTGATATCCTCTCATTTTTGCTTCGTTTGTTCCTGCAAAAACATCTCTAACGATATCAAATACACCAGTATAAGTTGCTGGGTTAGATCTTGGTGTTCTTCCAATTGGAGATTGATCAATATTAATTATCTTATCAATATTTTCAATTCCTTTAATTTTTTGACATTTACCTGGTTTTTCTGTTGAACCATTTAATTCTCTTGATAAATATTTATAAAGTACTTCATTAACTAAAGTAGATTTACCAGATCCTGATACACCAGTTACGCAGTTAAATACACCTAGTGGAATTTTTACATTTAAATCTTTTAAGTTATTTTCAGAAGCTTTTAAAATTTCTATAGCATAACCATTTGATTTTCTTCTCTTCTTAGGAACTTTAATTCTTTGTTTTCCACTTAGATATTTTCCTGTAATAGAATTTTCATTAAGTTTAATTTCTTCTGCTGTTCCTTGTGCGATTACATTACCACCATGAACACCAGCTCCAGGTCCTATATCTATAATTTGGTCTGCTGCATACATTGTATCTTCATCGTGTTCTACAACAATTAATGTATTTCCTAAATCTCTTAATTTTTTAAGAGTTGCAAGTAATTTATCATTATCTCTTTGATGAAGTCCTATACTTGGTTCATCAAGAATGTATAATACTCCTGAAAGACCTGAACCTATTTGTGTTGCTAACCTAATTCTTTGTGCTTCACCACCTGAAAGTGTTCCAGCACTTCTTGATAGTGTTAAGTATTCTAGACCTACATCCATTAAAAATTGAAGTCTTGCATTAATCTCTTTTAAAATTACATCAGCAATCATTCTGTCTTTTTTATTTAATTCTAAATTATTTAAATATTCTTTTAATTTTACTATTGATAACTCTGTTATTTCATTGATGTTTTTATCTCCAACTTTAACAGATAGTATTTCTTTTTTAAGTCTTGCTCCATTACATGAATAACAAGGGCTATTACTCATATATAATTCATAAAATTCTCTCATACCTTGAGATTTAGTTTCTTTATATCTTCTATCTAAAGTTGGAATTACTCCTTCAAAAGGTTGAGTAAAGTGTCTTGTTCCTGCTGCTGAAGAAAATTCAAATTCAATTTCATCTTCTCCTGTACCATAAAGAATTTTTTCCATGAATTCTTTAGGTAATTTTTTTATAGGTTTATTTTTAATATCAACTCCATAATGTTTACCAATAGATTCAAAGTACATTTTAGCCATAGTATCACCTCTTTTAAGTGTACTAGCTCCAAATGCTTTGATTCCATCATATAGAGTTTTTGTTTTATCTGGAACAATTAAGTCTTCATCCATTTTCATTAAATAACCAATACCTGTACAATCAGGACACGCTCCAAATGGATTATTAAATGAAAACATTCTTGGTGATAGTTCTTCAAAGCTTACATTACAATCTGGACATGCATAATTTCCACTATATAATTTTTCCCCTTGACCAACTACATCAATTTTTACTAAACTTTCAGCATGTTTCATTGCAGTTTCTATAGATTCTGCTAATCTGTTTCTTATTTCTTCTTTAATTATTAATCTATCTACAATGATATCTATATTATGTTTTTTATTTCTATCTAGATCAATATCATCTGTAAGTTCAAATATCTCTCCATCAATTCTTGCTCTTACAAATCCTTCTTTTTGCATTTCTTGAAGCATTTTAATAAATTCGCCTTTTTTACCTCTTACTATAGGGCATAAAACTTGAATTTTTGTTCCTTCTTCAAGTTCTAAAATTGAATCAACAATTTGGTCTATTGTTTGTTTTTCAATTTTTCTACCACACTCAGGACAATATGGAACACCAATTCTTGCATATAATAAACGAATAAAATCATATATTTCTGTAACTGTTCCTACTGTTGAACGTGGATTTTTTGATGTTGTTTTTTGATCTATTGAAATAGCTGGAGATAATCCTTCAATAGATTCTACATCAGGGTTTTCCATTAAACCTAAAAATTGTCTAGCATATGAAGATAAACTTTCTACATATCTTCTTTGTCCTTCAGCATAGATTGTATCAAATGCTAAAGATGATTTTCCAGAACCAGATAGTCCTGTTACTACTACTAATTTGTTCTTTGGTATTTCGACATTAACATTTTTAAGATTATGCTCTTTGGCACCTTTAATAATAATCTTGTCGTTCATTTCTTTCCCCTTTACAATATTACTAATCAAAGAATAACAATAATTGTTATTATCTTATTTGATATAAAAATGTACTCTGCAGTTTTTGATTTTCTCACAAAGTGGGATAATTATATCACAAAAACAAAAGTTTGTATACAGAAATATGTATTTTTTTGAACTTTTTTAATTTCTTATTAGTAAAAATTTTTCTATTGATTTTTAGCCTTTTTCCGTAATTATGTTTACTTGAAGGCAATTTTGTGATATAATATTATTACTTGTTTTTTCATAGAAACATTCTAACATATACATGAGACTTAATGAATGTTAGAGAAAATGGGTAAATTGAAAAGAAAGTTGAGGTAAGACATTTATGACCCAAGCATCAAAACTTGTGAAACACGGATTAGTTTGTGATGTCTACGAAAATCCTGAATTTCCGGATATTATGTTTTTCAACCGGACAGACAGGTATTCTGTAGATGAACAAATCTTCCCTGATCTCATTCCTTACAAGGGATTCGTTACGAATCAGATGTCCCTTAGATGGAAAAGACTCTTGGAAGAAGAACAAATTATTTCCAGCAACGTTATTTCCACAAGCGCCCGCGACCTATTTCGTTTTGGTTTCAGGCACCCTGTCGGAATCGGCTCAGCAGCGATCGTAAAAAGATGTATTCCTATTCCTATCGAATGCATCGTACGCGGTTACTATGTTCCGGAATCTCATAGTTGGGACTCCTACAAGGAAAACGGCACTTTTATGGGAATCACTCTCCCTGCCGGTCTCAAAAACTGTGAGAAACTTCCTGAACCAATTTTTACTCCATCCACTAAGAATAGACTCGGTACTCCCGACATTAACGTATCTTTTGAAAAGTACGTTGATATCCTGACTGAATTCATTCAGAATACGTTTACTCTTACTACTGGAGCAGAACCCGAAAGAATCGCATACAAACTTGCAGATCTACTCAAAAACATTTCTATTCAGGCTTATACATTTGCTCACAACTACGCCCTCAAAAAGCGTGTTATTTTGGCAGATACCATGCTTGAATTTGGTTTTGTGTTAGATCCTAACGGCGAAGACCATGAGATCATTCTGATCAACGATGCATTCACTCCCGATACAACTAGATATTGGGATTTGGATACATATGAAGTTGATCGAAATCAACCGGCAATCGGCAGACAATTTTTGCAGCGCCAGCTTTACTTATGCCACGAATGGGATCCTTCCAAGGAACCTCCTAGACTTGACCCCTTTTTCATCCATAGAGCTTCCGAGCTTTATATCGATGTTTTCCAGAAGATTTTTGATGTGGATGTTATTCATCTCACTGAAGAAGCCTCTTGGGAATGGCAAAGAGTCAAGGAGGAATATGACGAAGAAGAAAGCATCAAAGCGGCTAGTGCGGAAATTGCAGCGTATTTTAGTGAAAACTAGTTTTTCATTAAATTGTCTGCCACACAAACAAATAGCGTTATCATATTTCTACAAAGTTTTAAAAGCAATCATTTCACACAAATTTATCCCAAACATAAAGGGTGACCTTCCGATTGGAACTGGTCACCCTTTTCTTTTAACCTAATATATCTTTTAATTTTTCAACTACTTTTTCAAATACTGATTTATTATTAATTTTTAATTTATTTCTATTAGCTTCAATATCATCAAGAGATATTTTTAATTTATTTGAAAGTTCAAGTATAGTTTTTTCAGATTTCTTAATTTTTTCTTTTAGAATCTTATTCTCTTCTTCTAACGATAATTTTTCGTTTTGAACTTCTTCATACTCTTCAATAATATCTGTTGCAAATAAACTGTTATAAATAAATCTATCTAAATTATATTCATCTTCATCAAGTTTCTTTAATTCTTCAATTTGTTTTTCTATTTCAGCAATATCATCTAATAAAAATGATTTTGTATCAATATTTTTCATAGCAGCATCTTCATGTAATCTTTTTAAATTATCACAAATTCTTTTAGCTATAATTCTTGAATAATAAAGTTCTTTTTCTGTTTCTTCACCATCATAATCAATTAAGTCTGTTTCTAAAACAAAAATTCTATATCCTTCTGATTCTAAGTCTAATTGAAAAACTTCATATACTTTTTGAGGATATTCTTTTAATGTTTCAATCTTCTTTGGTGATAACTCATATTCATTCATTTTGTCTAAACAATATCTAATAACTTGTTTAACAAAATCAGAATCAGTTAAACCTGGAAAATCTCTTTTATTCAATACTTCATCACATTTAATTTTTCTCATAAGTATTTTCCTTTCTATTATTCATCTAAGCTTCTATCTTTTTGTTTTTCAGTAAATATCTCTATAACTTCTTCTTTCATAGCTTCAGCGGTTTTACCTTCAATTTTTGCGTTAGGGTCTTTAGTTGCTGATACTATAAAACATCCTACTGTCTTTTTACCTGTTGGTGTTCTAAAAATTATAGAATCTGATTTAAATTTTCCTTTTAATTGTGTTTCTAACTTAGCTGCATAATCTAAAAAAGTTTGAGGGAATGTTCCACCTCTTTTTGTAACAAATGAACAAGTAACACCTTCACCTGATGGATGATCTGCAATTTGTCCATAATAATCTATACCCATTAGTTTTGCTGTTTCAGAAAGATTTGTATTTCCTGTAACAAGTACTAATTTTGAACCATCTTTTAATTCTATCGTACGTTTTCTGACTTCTTCAGCTTCTGCTTTAGATACGAATACACCCTCTTGAACTTCTTCTTTGTCAGGAGTATTTAATGCATCTTTTGCAAGAGCACGTGCCATATCAATCATCTCTGGCACTTTAAGTCTAGGGTTTTCTCTATATCTTCTAGCAACTTCAAATTGAATTTCAACAAGTTTTGCTTTATCATCTAAACCAAAGTTATGAACTGTTCTTGATTTGATTGGAATTTTATCTCTAACAATGTGTTCTAATGCTATAGCTTCTTTCATTGTCTCGATAAACTTTCTAAGCTCATCCATTCTTTTATCTCTTATATCTGTTCTCATTGTTGAAGCATCAACAAATTTCTTTGCAATATAAAGATTAATATTTTCTTCACCAATTCCATTATCTCCATAGATAATTTCTCTTGCTTCTAATACATCATTTTCATCTTTAAATTTATCTTTAATTAAATAATGCATTAAATCTTTATCTTCTTCAACAAATCCAAGTCTTGTTGTAATTTCATCAAAATAATTTGGATGATCACCAGCTTTTTGTATATTTTCAATTATAGAAACCCATTTAGCTAATATTTTTTCTCTTTTTGTAAGAGGTACAACTGGAATTCTAAAATATCTTGCAAGTTGTTCTATATCAACTATACTTTGAATTTTTTCAGGTATTTGCATGTCTAATGTTTCAGCATAATCTTTATCTTCATCTACTATACCTTCACACATAGCAAGTTCTGGTAAAATTCTTTTAAGATGTCCTCTTTTATATGATGAAATAAAATTATTTTTTGCAGCTTTACTATAAATAATCTTATCTACAGCAACTTTTTTAGATATAGTTTTAAATCTTTCAAGCATGTTATCTCTATTAGTTCTTAATTTACCTTTAACAATTTCTCTTTGAACTTCACCTAAATCTGCATATTCATCTTTACCTAATATTTCATCTATTTTTTCATCAGTTAATCTTTCATCAACTAAAGCAACAAAATCTTTAACTTCATCAAAGTAATAACTAAATATATAACGTTCTAATCCAGGATATCCAACATATTTTTGATTTAAGTATCCTATTTTTGAATATACTCTACTTCTTAATGCTTGATGTGATTCTTTTTCAGTTGGATAATCATTTAAAAATCCTCTTAAAGCTTCTTCTGGTACTGATACACTTAAAGATGTACCATTATCATATTTAGGTGATAATCTAATTCCATCTTTATCTCTTATCATAGAAAGATTTGAAGGATTTCTATCATAATGATCAATTAATGAATCTAATAATATATCTTTTAATAAAGCTTTTCTTGCTGCAGCAAATTCTCTTTTACTTGAACAAACTGATTCTATTCCTTCTAGAATCATATCTAAGTTATAAACTTCTTTTGTCTCTTCATCAACCATTGATTTAGAATTAAATCTAATTCTAACATTTTGAATGATAGAACCCATATCAGTTAAATCTTGTTTTTTCTTATCACAAAAGCTATAACTTAAACATCCTTTTTTACCGTTCATTTCTACTAATTCAACTTCAGCACAAGGAATATCAAGTAAAGCACAGATATCTGAAACAATTCCTTCTGCATAATCAGCATATGTTGTTTCGCCATTATCCTTTATTTGTGTTTCCTTAAATAAAGCTTCTCTTTTATCAACTTCAATCCATTCCTTCGTGTTTACACCTCTATCTTCAGCATAAACTTTAGGACAATTTGTAACATCTCTTCTTATAAATTTCCCCATATAGTTTTACTCTCTCTCATCTTCTTCTAATTCTTTTAATCTCTTAGCTTGATCAATTTCTATTTCATTTATAATTTCTAAACAATTAGTATCAAATATTGCTAATGAATGCATTTCCCAGAAGCCAAAATCACCTGTATATTTTGGATCTTGTCTTTTTTTCACTCCTTCGAAGTAATAAACATTTCCTTCAAATTCTGATATGCCATCATTACCTAATGCATAATCTGTAACTTCAACTCCAGAGAAATTTTCTACAAATGCACCTCTCACATTTTCAAGCATATTTTCATATACTTCATCTGGATTTTGTCCATCTGGATTATAATTTGCAAATACTTTTTCTATAACATCAATATCTTGTGGTAAATCAATCTGACATATAACATGTTCTATATTTGGCATATTTTTCTTTGCTTTAATTAATTCTACCATTAATTTTCTTTTTTCAACAGCTGTTAATTTTCTTTCTGATTTAGAAATAAATTTCTGAAATCCTTCTAATAAAAGTTCGTCACTAGCTGGATTCAATACATAAGTATTAGAATTTATTTCAACTGTTGTAGCATAAATCAATCCATTCTCATCTGGATCTATTATTTCACCATACATCTCATCCCAAGCAGAATAATAATCATTATCTAAACTCTCCAAAGAACACCAAAAAGCAGACATAGGTTTGTATCCCATTCCGCTTCTTGTTTCTTCATATATTCTATTATCAAAACGTTTATTAGATAAATTTATATATCTACGTCCATGAGAATTTTCTGCCATATTTAATCAAACTCCACTGTTCTATCTTTTAATCTTTTAATTTGAACTTGTCTATCAAGTCCTTTTTTATAAGCAGCAAGTCTTCTTTTTCTGTCTTCAATATTATTTTTAATTATTTCATCTTCAATTAAAACGATATCATCTGTATATAATCTTCCGCCAGTTGCAACAAGATAATCAAATTCATCATAAGTTTCAAATCCTAAACTAACTAATTTCTCAGTTAAATCTCTTCTTTGTTTAGTTGGAACTCTTGATTTAAATACTGGGAAAAGATCTGTTGATGCATATACTTTTCTT
>JAZLBY010000024.1:0-1677 GCA_045613965.1 Candidatus Scatovivens sp. | reverse complement strand
TAAAGTTTAATCCTAAGGCAATTAATTTATTAGTAACTTCGTCTAATGATTTTTTACCTAAGTTTCTAACTTTCATCATATCTTCTTGTGATTTATTTGCTAAATCTTCAACTGTAGCAATACCTGCTCTTTTTAAACAGTTGTAAGATCTTACAGAAAGTTCTAATTCCTCGATTGGCATTTCTAAAACTTTCTCTTTTTTAGATTCTTCTTTTTCAACCATAACTTGAGTATTTTTAGCTGTTTCTGATAAGTCAATGAATAATTCTAAATGACCTGTCATAACTTTTGCAGCTAAACTTAAAGCTTCAAATGGTTTTAAACTACCATCTGTCCAAACTTCAATTGTTAATTTATCATAATCTACCATTTGTCCAACTCTAGTATTTTCAACTGTATAATTTACTTTTTTAACTGGAGTAAATATTGAATCGATTGGTAATACATCTATTGGGCAATTATCTTTTTTATTTTTCTCAGCAACATTGTATCCTCTACCTCTGTTAACTGTCATTTCAATGTGTAGATCAGCATTTGCTGAAGTTGTTGCGATATGTAGTTCTGGATTTAATACTTCTACTGTTCCATCTGTTGTGATATCACCAGCTGTAATTTCTCCAGCACCTTTGAAATCTATTCTTATAATTTTTTCATCGTTATCAAAAACTTTAAGTCTTACGTTTTTTAAATTAACAATTAACTCAGGAACATCTTCCACAACACCTGGTATTGTAGAAAATTCATGTACTACGCCGTTTATTTTAACACTTGTTATAGCAGCTCCTGGTAATGATGATAATAGAATTCTTCTTAATGAATTTCCTATTGTCATTCCATATCCACGCTCTAATGGTTCACATATGAATTTTGCATAATTCCTCTTATCGTCTGTCTCTATACATTCGATGTTTGGTTTTTCAAATTCAATCATTCTTACCTCCTAATAGGTTCCGTAAAACCCTTATAAAAAATTTAATATATCTCTTACGTACGTATCCTAAGTATTTAATCTATTATTTAGAATAGAACTCAACGATCATGTGTTCTTCAACTGGAAGATCGATTTCTTCTCTTGTTACTACTCTAAGAACTTTAGCACTTAAATTTTTGCTATCTAATTCTAACCATTCTGGAACTGGTCTAGCAGCTCCTGCTTCTAAGTTAGCTTTGATGATTGTGTTATCTCTTCTGTTTTCTCTAACAGCGATAACATCACCTGGTTTAACTAAATATGAAGCTACGTCTGTTTTAACTCCGTTTACTTCAATATTTCCGTGTGTTACGATTTGTCTAGCTTGTGGTCTAGAAACACCTAAACCTAATCTATATACAACGTTATCTAATCTGCTTTCTAATATTTGTAAAAGGTTTGTACCTGTGATTCCTTTTTTATTAGAAGCCATTTCGAAATATTTTCTAAATTGTTTTTCACCTACTCCGTAGAATGATCTTGTTTTTTGTTTTTCTCTTAATTGAGTACCGTATTCAGATAATTTTGTTCTTTTTTGTCCGTGTTGTCCTGGAGCGTAGTTTCTTCTTGTTACGCTACATTTGTCAGAATAACATCTAGCACCTTTTAAGAACAATTTTTGTCCTTCTCTACGGCATATACGACATTGTTCGTCTTTATATCTTGCCATGTTATTAAATACACCTCTTTCTAAAAATTTCTTTTAT
>JAZLBY010000023.1:0-11696 GCA_045613965.1 Candidatus Scatovivens sp. | reverse complement strand
AAAGAAGCGTTGCCATATTTAGATTCAAATTTAGATATAAAGTCAGGTATATATGTTGTTAGCATTCAAAATGATAGTATTTTAAAAGATAAATTAAGAGTAGGAGATATAATTGAATCGATTGATGAAACAGATATTAATAAGATGAATGAGGTAAGGAAAATAATATGGTCAAAAAATAAAGGGGATAGGGTTGTTTTAAAAGTAAAAAGAGGGTTAGAATATTTAAATTTAGAAGTAGAATTAAAATAAAAATAAAAAGCGCCTAAACGGCGCTTTTAAAATTATAATTTTCCAATATTTTCAGATGTAATATCATCTTTAGTAATTGTTTTAAGAATAGTTTTATCTTCTTCATTTGCTGTATTTGTAGCATGTTCAATAATTGCTTTTTCATAAAGGTTTCTAATAAATCTAGCGTTACCAAATCCTTCAGTATTTCTGTATTCTTCAGTTATTTCTTTAACTTTTTCTATAGCTGAATCATCTACAATAAAACCTGCTTTATCAAACATTGATTTAAAGATTTGAATTAATTCGCTTGTTGTATAATCTTTGAAATCTAAAGTATAACCAATTCTTGAAACAATACCTGAGTTGGATTTTAAGAATCCATCCATTTCTTTTTTATATCCAGCAAAAACAACTACTAAATTATCTCTATAGTTTTCCATTGCTTGAATTAATGTTGCAACACATTCTTCGTTAAATGTTGTGCTAGAACCAGGTTTAGTTGCTAAAGAATAAGCTTCGTCAATGAATAATACACCACCTAATGCTTTTTCAATAACAGACATTGTTTTTGGAGCTGTTTGTCCAACATATTGTCCAACTAAATCCTTAGCAGATACTTCGATAAGTTTGTTTTGATCTACATATCCAAGGTTATATAAAATATTTGCTACCATTCTAGCTACTGTTGTTTTACCTGTACCAGGGTTTCCTAAGAAAACCATATGTAAGTTTGTATCTTTAATTTTTAAATCATCAGTTGTTTTCTTTTTAAATTCCATAAGGCTTACTAAATCTTTTAGCATTCCTTTAACGTTATCAAGACCAACTAAATCATTTAAATCTTTAAATATTTCTTCAATTGATTTATTTTTCTCATATTCTGGAATTGTTTTTTCATCAATTACTTCACCAGTTTGATTAAATAAGATTTTTTCAGAAATAGATGATACATAGTCTGGTGCTGACAATGAAGATTTTTTGTAAGTTTCATTTACAAAATCTAAAAGTTTTATTTCAAAAGCACCTGTTACAATATAATCTTTTCTAAAGTTATCAAGAATCATTCTATAAACTTCTTGGTTTGCTGGTGGAGTTGTCTCTAGTTCAAAATCAAAAACTTTATCTTTTAAAGTAGCATTGTTTATAAATAATTCATTGATTTTATCTTTGTTTTTATCAACGATAATTGTTGTAATTCCATTTTGATTACTGTGTTTAAATATTTCGTTTTCCCAGATTTTAAGAAGTTTATCTTTAGTTTGTTTATCTTTATTTAAAAGACCATCAACATCTTTAAATATAACTAAACTTGTTTCTCCAGTATACATGTCTACTATATGAGATGAATCTTCGATAACATAGAAAGAACGTTCAGCAGCTTCTTTGTTTTTTAAATATTTAAAATACTCAAATCCGTCTAAAAGAATATTTGTAATTTCATATAAAGTAGAATCATTATCACAGTATATTCTCATATTAAATGGAATATAGTTTTTTACTTGTCCTGCATTATATTTTTTTGCATATTCAATCATTTTTTTGAAAACAAGTTTTGATTCTTCTGTAAGATTGCAGTTATCAATCTTTTTGAATAATTCTTCTAGTTTTGGACCTGCTTCTATAGCCATTACTTTTGGTTCTTCTGGTCTTTCTTCTTTTAATGCATCATTAATTTGTTTATCTAACACAACTTTATCTTGTTTTGGTACTTCAATTCTTGGAATATCTTGGATTTCTAATCTTTGAGCATCAATAGATTTTTGTGTTTCAGAAAGAAGTGAAAATAAATCGTCATACATATTTTTTAAGAATTTATCTTGCATTCTGTCACTATCTTTTTTGTTAGGATCTTCCATACAAACTCCTTAAAATAAAATTTATTAAATAATAAAAATTGTATATCTTATTTAACAGTTTTTATTATATATCATATTTTTAAAATTAACAACATCAATATTTAGCACCTATAATATTGTTTTAAATATAGCTTAGTGTTATAATATTTGTTGTGAAAGTTTAAGCTTTTATATAAAGCAAAAGGAGAAAAAATATGAATATTGGATTTTTTGCTGGAAGTTTTTCACCATTTACAAATGGCCATTTACATATAGTAAAAACTGCAAGTAAATTTTTAGATAAAGTTATTGTTGGGATAGGTATTAACCAAAATAAATTACCTAGATTTGATAATAATGACATGAAAGTAGCGATAGAAAAAACACTTGAAAAAGAAGGTCTAACAAATGTAGAAGTTATAATTTATACTACACTTTCTGTTGATGCTGCTATGGAACATGGAGCGTCAGTTCTAATCAGAGGATTAAGAAATAGTATGGATTATGAATATGAAGAAAAACTTGCATTAATAAATGAAGATTTTTCAGGATTAGATACATTTTATATTAGAGCTGGAAGTTTAGGAAATATAAGTTCTAGTTTAATAATGGAATTATTAGAGCATGGAAAAGATGCATCTAAATATTTACCAGAAGATGTGTGGAATTTAGTAAAAACAAAATATAATCAGGAGTAAAATATGTATAGTTTCAAATACGTCTTACGTAGATCTTTTAGAAACGAAGATAAAGATGTTTGGTATTCAGAAGCAGATGCTCAAGCGTTATATAGATTAATTAGAAAATATCATGAAGAAAACCCGGATATTACTAATGAAGAAATCTATACTAATATTATGGAGTTATTCATAAAAACTAATGCTGAGATTGTTAAAATACCAACAATTAAAAGCGATACGTTTAGATACAATATTTGTAAAGAATTAAATAGTGATACTCATAAAAGAAGAGAAGCTTATGACAAAGTTCATAAGGAAGAATCAACTGGAAGAAAAGTTAATGCGAATGATGCTGTTACATATAGCGCTAATAAATTAAGTTCAGCAAGAACTTTAATTATTCAATGTTTGCTTGGATTAAGATCACAACAAGACTTTTTTGAACCAGAAATGCAAAAAAACTATAGAAATTTCTTTAAAACAAGTAAAAAGGTACAAAATGAATATAAAAGAACTCTTAATGCAAATGAAAGAAGACAATTCGATACATTAAAAGAGTTATTTGAAGGTGATGAATTTTCTCAACTTTCAACATTTATGAAAAATAGTGAAAGACAACTAGAAGATGAACTTAAAGAAGATTATATAGTATCAATTTTATTCTTAGGTGAGAGATTAAAAGAATTTGGCCTTTTAGAAAAGTATTATGATATTCAAGGTAAACAAAATAGAGCTTTAGGAGTAGATTGTTTATCATATCCATTAAAAAATAATGGGGAAGATACATTAAGTATAGAAGGAATTTTTGATAGAAAAAATTTAGAACATTTAGGTATTAATAAATTATCTATGCTATCAGCATTTTGGATGAATAGATTTACTAAAGAACTAGATGCTTTAAATAAATCTTTATGTATCGTAAATCAATTGAATTTATGGGATAAAGTAAAAGAAGCTAAAATTAAACCAGATGGAATGATTTCTGTTCCAGTGGAAAAAGAAGCCCTAAAAAATGTTTATAGAAAAATACATTTTTTACAAGAATGTTCGCTTGTAATGCTTGATGCATTTGATGAGGATGATGATAAAAATACAGAAGAAGTTATTGATGGAATGACTTCTAAAAAAATTATTAAAAGAGTAGATCCAACATCGTTAATAAGAACAATGGAATCTACTATGGGTGAGGATTATGAAAAATATTTCTCGTCGCTTGATCCAAATGGAACTCATGTATTTGTCCAAGAATTTGATAATTATAGGGTAATAGAAAATGCAATACATAATTCATATAGATTTAAAGACTTTAATATGCTAGCAATTCTTGCTAATTTACATGAAAGAGATTTCTCAAAAAACTGGGGAATTATTTTAGAAACTGGAAAGAATTTAGCAAATCAAGAAAAGATTTTATTAGGTATAGATGTTGAAGGATTTAATATGCCAGTGAGACTTCATATTGATAAAGAACTTGTCTTAGATTTTTTAAAGTCAAATCAAGGAAGCACAATTATTCCTATATATGAAGGTAGCAAAGATTTTGATTGGATGGGTAAAAAAATATCAGCACCGGTGTTAATGCCAATCTGTCCTAAACAAAAAGAAGGTTCTAAAAGATTATTAGAACAAAAAAATGGTTCTGTAGTAACTAGAAACTTTATTGAACATATAGGATTTTTAGTAGACTCTAGAGAGTATCCTGAACATTTAAAAGAAGATGTTAAAGTTAAAAGAAAAGGTAAAACAAAAATACAAAGAAAAAGACCTGCAAGAAGATTTGTTGATTTGGCATCTCCAGGAACATACTATATAGAAAAAACAGATGGCTCATTAGAAGAAATAGTTGAGACATTAGAAGATAAAAGTAGATAGAGAATAAAGAGGTATAAATTATGGAAGGATTTATCGGATTATTATTAACTTTTAGTATTTTTTCAGTAATAATGTATATTTTAGTTATGATAGCAATACTTGCAGTACCTATAATTGCGATAGCAATTGTAGTGTATTTAGTAAAAGAATCTAAAAAAGGTAATGAAACAGGAATTAGTCCTATTAGACAGACTGAAAAATTAACTAAAAATGAAATTGTAGGGGATGAAGAAACAGAACCCATAAGAACAGAGGAAGAAGACTTTTTAGATTTTGATGCAGGAATAAAAAGAAAGTTTTAGGAGTAAATAAAGGTGAATCAAAAGATAACTAAATTATTAGATGAATATTTAAATAAAAATCAATATAGTGAATATAATGAAGTTTTGAGAAAAGAAATAATTTATACATTTGTTAAAAGGATTCAAAAAAAGAATAAAAATTATTTATATTCAACACAAATTGAACTTGAAGATGATATTAAAAATATGTTATCAGTTAAAGATAGTATGCGTTTTAAAAAGTTTTCAGAAGTTTTAAAGTTAAATATAGATGATAAATTAAAATCAGAAAGATTATTAGAAATATATGATAAACTAGTTTAAAATAATAAAGATAAAATCTCCAGTAATTGTAAGTCGTAACTTATAATTGTTGGAGATTCTTTGTTTTAGGAGATAGGTTACATTAGAAGTGTTTACATAACACTTGAAAAAGGGCGTTTTTTATGCTATAATATAAAGTGCATAAAATTTTTATTTCACAGGAGGTCACACCATGAAGAAAATCGTTAAACCAACCGGGTATAACCGGTTGAGAAGTCATGTCGATAGCAATAGTGTAACCATGTGCGCCACTGTTGGCGATGAGTTTATTGCTATGGCAGGAAAACACATCCGTGCAACCGTTGATGAAATCGGACATCCCAAGTGCAGTTTCGTTGAAGGAGATCCTGAAAATAAGCAATTCAGCGAAAAATTAAACAGAATCAGCAAGCGGACATTCTTTGCATGTTCTATCGGAACAGCAGTATGTTTCGCACTGGCCATCGTTATGGCTATGCTTGATGGCTGGGGCTACCAGGTAGCATTTACTCTTAGCTACTTTATGCTCGCTGGCTGTCTGCTGCATGAAGGTGTTGGCATTTTTCTTGCAAGACTGTTTGGAGACAAAGAAATCAAATCTTTTGTAAAATTCCATGCAGCAAGTAATGCTACCATCAACGCATTCAATGCAACTCAGAAGGTACCTACTTTGGAAGAAGCAAAGCAGTATTCCATTTTTAATCATCAAAACCAGTATGTGAAGAATGGATACATGGCAGTTGTCTTTATTGCATTTTCTCTTTTGAGATTCTTACCTATTTGGGTATACATTGCAACAGCTATCGCACTTGTTGTAATTGTATTTACCGGTGAGAAGAACGGCTGGCTTAGATTCTGGCAGTTTTTGGTGACATCCAAACCTCAAGATTGTCACTACGAAGCAGCAATCGCTGCGATGAGCGAAACTGTAGAGTTCTTTGAGCGTGCTAAGTTTGAGAAAATTACCGAAATCGATGTACTGAGAAGCATTCTTGAAATCTGCAAAAAATGTGAAAACAACGATTCTTGTGAAGAGAGAGAGTTCCGCAAACAGCGTCTGAAAGAACTGACTGAAAAAGGTGAAACCGGAAAGGTTGAAGCCATGAAGTATGTTCAGGAAGAAGATGCTGTTGTAGAAGAAGTAACCGAATCTGAAGAAAAGCTGGATGAATCTAGCTCTAGTCCCTCACAGGACACAGAGGAGGAAGCTCAGTGATTACACTCAGCTCTTACAGTGCCCAACAGAGCAAGTTAACTGCTCTACATGTTAAAACGCCGCAGGGATGCGGCGTTTAACATTTTTATAAATGTTCACGGCTAGTTCATTTTTTTATGATAAATAATAGTTTAAGAAGTGGAAATTTTTGCTCGTTTACGATATAATAACTAAAGATTATACTAAAGATGAAAGCGGGCAAAATTAAGTTGTCTGCTTTTAATTTATAAATGTTTTAGGAGGCTATATGTTTAAAATTTTACTTGTTGAAGATAATAAAAATATTCGAAAATTAATGAGTACATATTTAAAAAGAAATAGCTATGATGTATATGAAGCTGAAAATGGTGAAGAAGCTTTAGATGTAATGGATAGAAATCATATTGATTTAATGATAAGTGATATAATGATGCCTAAAATGGATGGTTATGAACTTACAAAAGAAATAAGAGATGCTGGTTTTACAATGCCAATTTTATTTGTTACAGCTAAAGATTCTATAGATGATAAAAGAACTGGATTTATGCTTGGTGTTGATGATTATATGGTAAAACCAATAGACATGGATGAAATGATTTTAAGAGTAGGTGTTCTTTTAAGAAGAGCAAATATTATTAACCAACGAATGCTTAAAATAAAAGATGTAGTTTTATCATATGATGAATTTACTCTTTCTAAAGGTGATGAAGTATATCAAATACCACAAAAAGAATTCTTACTTTTATATAAACTTCTAAGTTATCCAAATAAAATATTTACAAGACAACAATTAATAGATGAAATTTGGGGATTAGAAAGTGATTCTGAACAAAGAACAGTTGATGTACATATAAAAAGATTAAGAGAAAAATTTGAAAAGTTTGAAGAATTTGAGATCGTAACAATTAGAGGTGTAGGATATAAAGGAATAGTAAATAATAAATAGTAGGGGATATAATGAGTAATAATTTTGGAAAAAATTTTATAATAGAGGATAAAGAAAAAAGAAAATCACTGTATAGGTTTTTAATTATTGCGTTTTTAATAATTTTACTTATTACAATTTTAGTAACAAGCTTATATTTTAGATATGCTAGATATTATTTGATTGAATTATTACATGTTCAAGGAATAGAATTTAGTGAACTTGATAAAGATCGTGTAGTAGATGGTGTAATAGGTGCAGTAATAGAAACTGTTACTTTATCTGCAATAATTGGACTTGTTCTTGTAATAGTAGTATTTAAACATATAGTAGGTCCAATTAGAAAAATGACAATAGCAACTAAAAAAGTTGCAAAAGGTGATTTTTCTGTTCAAATAGATAATGGAAGAAAATATAGAAAAGATGAGATTGGACTATTAACAGATAACTTCAATATGATGGTTAGAGAACTTGAAAGTAATGAGTATTTAAGTAAGGAATTTATGAGTAATGTATCTCATGAATTTAAAACACCAATAGCATCAATTCAAGGTTTTGCCAAATTATTAAAAGATGATAAGATATCTGAAGAAGATAAAAAAGAATATATTGATATCATTATAGAAGAATCAGAGAGACTTGCAAATCTTTCAAGTAATATTCAACATTTATCTAAACTTGAGAATAAAAAAGAATTAATTAAAAAAGAAAAAGTTGCTATAGACGAACAAATCCGAAAATGTATTGTTATTTTAAATAATAAACTTGAAGAAAAGAATATTGAAATTGGAATGGACGAAGATAAAGATGTCTTTGTTGATGTAAATGAAGATATGCTTCAACAAGTTTGGATAAATTTAATTAATAACGCAATAAAATATACTCAAAATGGTGGAAGAATAGACGTTATTATAGATGAATTTAAAGATAAAGTAGTAATTGAAGTAAAAGATAATGGAATTGGAATAAAAGAAGAAAACTTAGAAAAAATCTTTGATAAGTTCTATCAAGAAGATGCATCTCATAATTCAGAGGGAAATGGCCTAGGGTTAGCTATTGTAAGTAAAATAATTGAACTTCATAAAGGAAGTATAGAAGTTAAAAGTAAGGTAGGAGAAGGAACTTCATTTATAGTTACTATTCCTAAAACAAAATCATAATAAAAAATAAACTCATAAGTATCCACAAAATATAGATAAAATGTGGAAAAACTTATGAGTTTTTTGTTTTTATTTAACTTTAAATTTATCTTTCTTCTGAATCTTTTTCAATAAATAATTTATTATCTTTTGCAAATTCTGAAAATAAATTTGAAAATTGCATAGGATAACGTTTTTTTACTTCTGCTAAAATTTCTTGTCTTGAATATTCAATTTGTTTTTTATAGTCTGGCATCCTTAATATAAAAGCTGGATTTTCTATAAAGTTACCACCTTCATCGAATATACCATTTACCCATTTTGAAGGGATAATACTAGGTAATCTTTCAAAAGCAGGTCTTGTATATTGAAGCCAGTTTCCTTCAGGTTTTGGTGGATCAATCCTTTGAGATAAGCAGTTAAGGAAAAGTTGTCCTTTAAAGCTTGTTGGATCAATATCACCTAGTACTGATTTTGGAACTGTAATTATAGCTACAGTTTTTTCTTTTCTATCGTGATAATAATTATATTCTTTTATTTCATCTTCGTTTTTTGCTTGCTTAACAACTCTTGATATTTCACCATTATAGCTTTTATCAAGATTAAGTCCACCAGCTAAAATACTACTAGTATAATCGCTTTTTGTTTCATGCATAAATGTTAAACATGAATCTAAGAAAAGTGAATTTCTTGCTTTTTCAAATTGAATATCAGAAATCATATTTTACCTCTAATTTTCTTCTTTTTTAATAAATAGTTTGCATCTGCATACGCCTGTTGAAATAAATTCGTCACAAGGACATAGAGTAGTTTCGTCTTGAGTAACTCTACATGGACAGTGACCATTTTTTTTATAAATTCCATCTATAATTCTTTGAGCGTATTCTTTATCTGGATTAATAATATAACCTTTCATAAAATACTCCTTATTTTAGTTTGTTTATTTCTTCAAGTAATTCTTTTTCTGATCTAAATCCTTCTAAAGTTTTTACTAGATTTCCATTTTTAAATATAACTAATGTAGGAACTACTTCTACTTGATATTTAATAGCTAGTTCTACAGATTCATCTATATCTACTTTAACGATATTTAAATCGTCATTTTCATTTGAGATTTTTTCTAAAACAGGGGCAAGCATTTGGCAAGGTCCACACCATGTAGCAAAGAAATCTACAACTGTAAGTTTATCGTTTTTTAGTACTTCATTTTCGAAGTTTTCTTTGTTTATTATGTTCATAAGTTTTACCTCCATTTAAATATTTTTAGTCAAATTTATTTTATAAAAACAAGTAAATTTTGTCAATTGATATGTAAATAATAGTAAAGTAAATAAAAATGATTGACATTTAGTAAAAAAATAACATATAATATTAGTACAATATTTTTTAGGAGACAGTGCCATGAATACATTTAGTAATGTAAAACAAAATAATTTATGGCAAGTATGGGGAAGTAAGTACTCATACTATATTGTCATGTAAAAAATATTAAAATTAGTTTATAAAGTATTGTTTACGAAGGCGTATGTATGAGTAATTGAGCTTGTATGTGCGCTTTTTTGTCGTATTTAAAAGGAGGTGGCAAATATGAATAAAGTATGGAACTGGCCAGTGGCCAGAGAGAATAATTTAATAAAACTAGAAAATAAAAAAGTATATTTAAAAGAGGAGAAAAGTTATGGAAAAATTTGGAGAATTTGGTGGTTCATATGTGCCACAAGAGTTAAACGAAAGATTAGATGAGATTAAGAAAGTTTTTGAAGAAATAAAAGATGATAAGGATTTTAAAGATGAATATTTATATTATTTAAAATATTTTGTTGGAAGACCAAGTCCAGTTTATTATGCTAAAAATTTAACTAATTTAGCAGGTGGTGCAAAAATATATTTAAAACGAGAAGATTTAAATCATACAGGTGCTCATAAAATAAATAATGCTATTGGCCAAGTATTGCTTGCTAAAAGAATGGGAAAAACTCATATAATAGCAGAAACAGGAGCAGGGCAACATGGAGTAGCGACAGCTACAGTTTGTACATTATTTAAAATGAAATGTACAGTTTTTATGGGAAAAGAAGATATAAGAAGGCAAAAAGTTAATGTTGAGAAAATGAAATTACTTGGTGCAGAAATAAAAGAAGTAACAAGAGGAGAAGGAACATTAAAAGAAGCAGTAGATGAAGCATTTGAATATTTAGTAAATAATAATGATGTATTTTATTTAATAGGATCTGCAGTAGGTCCAGAACCATATCCAGAAATGGTTAAATATTTTCAAAAAATAATTGGTGAAGAATGTAAAATTCAAATAAAAGAATTAGAAAATAAATTGCCAAAAGCTGTAGTTGCGTGTGTTGGTGGTGGAAGTAATGCGATAGGAATGTTTACTGATTTTGTTAAAGAAAAAGAAGTAGAACTTTTGGGAGTAGAAGGAGCAGGACTTGGAATAGAAACAGGAAAACATGCATCTGCAATTAGCAATAATAAAGTAGGGATAATGCATGGAATGAAAACCTTTATTATGAAAGATGAAAACGGAAAAATTAGAGATGCATATTCTATTTCAGCAGGCCTTGATTATCCAGGAATTGGTCCAGAACATGCTTTTTTATCAAGTATAGGAAGAGTAAAATATGATTCTGTAACTGATAAAGAAGCGGTAGATACATTTAAGTTAGTTACAAAAGAAGAAGGTATAATTCCAGCACTAGAATCAAGTTACGCTATTTGTTATGCTTTAAAGATTGCTAAAAATTATAAAAAAGATGATATTATAATTGTTTGTTTGTCTGGTCGTGGAGATAAGGATATGGAGCAAATATTATCTATGTAAGAATTCGTTGCTTATTATATTTTTTCTGGTTAAAGTGTATAAATCTATTAGCCTAATTTCGTCGAGGTTGAAGTTTAATGAAAATAAAATTAAATCTTTATAAAGATATACCCATTAAGATATAAATTGAATCTTAAGCGATTTTAAATTGAATCTATTTTATTAGGTTTAAGAATATTTCATCTTTTGTAGAAGAATTATAATTATTCATTATTAATACCGCCCAAACCTTTAAATTTTGCTTTTATTGCTGAAATGTGGTATAATTAAAGGTAGAGGAGGTGTTTAGTTTGCACAAATGGGAAGTTAAACGTATCCTTAACACTATGAGAACTCCGTATAACGAAAAAGAAGTTAACTTAGTTCTTGCTAGGGTTGATATGACACCTGATTTCAGGT
>JAZLBY010000022.1:0-46833 GCA_045613965.1 Candidatus Scatovivens sp. | reverse complement strand
CGTGGAAGAAATACAGAAAATCATCATGTTGCTAAAAATTCAAACGTGGCTGATTATAGCCAATCAACAGCATTTGAAGCTTTAATTGGATATTTATATTTAACAAAACAAGATGAACGCTTAGAAGAAATTCTTAATATGTGTATTGAATAATAATTATAAAATAAAAAAAGATGGAATAAAATTCCATCTTTTTTTATTGGTGACCCCTACGGGAATCGAACCCATGATTCCACCTTGAGAGGGTGGCGTCTTAGCCGCTTGACCAAGGGGCCATCACTTAGTCAGCTATTTATTTATACCATATTTTAAGAAGATAGTCAATAATTTTTAAAAACAAAATAGATTTAAAGATTAATAATAAGATAAGGTTAAAATTAGATTACTTTTATTTTACAAAATAGCTATTTTATAGAATTATAGATGCTTTTGTGATATATATTGTATAAGGATAATTGTAAATTAATAGAGGTATAAATGGACGATTTAATATTTGAATTTGTTGAAGAAGTAAAATTAGTAAAAGGATTAAGTGCAAGTGAAGTTAGTGATATGCAATATACTTTATCAGAAGAAATTAAAATTAATAATGTAAAAATGCAAAATGCTACTTTATTTTTTGGTAAATTAAAAAGTTTATTAGCAACTGATGATAAATCAATATTTACACAAAATGGAATTAATATTGATGGAATAAAAAATGTTGTTGAAAAAGCAGCTAAAAATGTAGAAAAAGACTTAAATGATAAAAGAAAAGAAGAAATTATAGTAGAGAATGAAAAAGCAAAAGAATATCAAAATATAGCTGAAGAAAATAAAAAAGATTCTGAAAAAACAGTTGATAATTTGGAATCTACACCAGTACCAGATTTTAATTCTAAATATGGCCTAAATATATTGTTGACACAAGAAGAATGGGATAACATGTATGGTTTAGCAGGTGAAATATTAAAGGATTCAGATGGAGTCAAACTTACAGAAGAACAAAAAAATCAAGAAGCTGAAATGATTATTTTTGAAAATGAGTTCTATGATTATTTTGAAAAATGTTTATCAACTAATCCAAATATGTCTGAAAAAGAAATACAAGAATCTTTTTTTAAAGATAAAAAGAATTTAACACCAGAAATGAGAACAAGAATTACTAAAATTTCTGTAACTTTAGTACAAGAATTAATTGCGGTAGCAGCAAATTATATTAAAAAGAGAGAGAACGATGGTCCGCTTACAGAAGAAGAAATGGTAAAAATTAGTGATGAAATAAAGCAAAAATATCCACTGCTTTATAGAGGTTATGGACAAAATTTATCAAAGATGTTTAGTAAAGCATTTGATGAAACAAAAGCAGTTATAGAAAATAATCCAGATTTATTAAATGGAGAACTTAATAGAAAAAGTGTAGTAGGTTTATTCAAATATGCAATTAATAAGGTTTATGAATTTGGAAAAGAAATTGATAGAATGAATAAAAAAGTATCAATTGATAGAATGGAAAAAGAAGAAGAAAGTATACATGCTTTATATACACAAGATGTAGCTAATTATAAAAGATTAAAAGAAGAAGGAACTGATGCTAAAGCAATATTAGAAGCATTAAAACAAGTAGAAAGAAAAAGAGAAAAAATTATAACTTTAGGAAGAGATGTTGATGAAACATTAGAACTGGATTCTAAAATTATGGTTACTGATAGAACTGCAGAAAGAAATTTTGTAAGAAAACAAGCTGCAGAAAACAGGAATGTAATAATTGATAATGTTATAAATGAATTTATTAATAGTGATAAAAATTTAATAGATATGTTTAATGAAATTCCTGAGGAAGTAAGAAAAACAAATCAATTATTATTTAGGGACCTTATAAAGGGGTTATATAATCATAAAGATCATACTATTGCACCAGATTCTGTGTCTGCAATTTTAGCTGGAAATGAAATAAAAATACAAGAATGTTATCAAAAGATTTCTGTATGTCAAGAAGTTATTGAAAATCTTACAAAACAAGATCCAGAAAAGAATAAAAATGAAATTAAAAGATTAACAAATGAAATTAAAAAATTATCTGGAGAAATAACAATAGCTAGATCAACAGTTAAAGAAAATAAAGAACAATGTAAAAATTCAAAACAATTTAAAGAGTTTGAAGATAAGTTTGATAAAAATTATGGTAAAGACTATATTGGTAAATATGAGGATATATTATCTTTTGGAGATAAAGACAGAGCTAATAAAGTTCATGAAATGGTAAATGATAGGAATGGTATTTTGATATTATCAAAAAACGCTAATATTGATCTTTCAGAGGCAGCAAAAAAATATTTTGAAGGTAGTCCTGAAAAATTAGATAAATATTCTAAGAAAATGCAAGATCTTATATTAGGTGTAGATGAAAATGAAAGTTTTGATATGAAAAAATTAGAATCAATTATAGGATATCATAATAATATTGTTATGAATCGTACTAAAAGGTTAATGGAGAATGGGGAGAAAAATGCAAATAGATTTATCAAAGCATCTGCAAAAGTAGAAAATCATGTAAAATATAAAAGAATTTATTTAAATAATAAAGAAAAATTAACAAAATGTGAAAATCTTGAAGCTGCATTAGGACCTAATGGAAAAGCGTATGAAACACAAAGACAAAATAATATAAAAAATGCTGTTGATTTATATTTTGAATCAAACGATATGAGTGTTTTGGATATATTAAAAAAATTAGAAGATGAAGGAATTACTAATATTCCAACAAGTGAACTTTTAAGTAATATAGAAAAAGTTGCTGAAGAAAGAAAACCAGGTTCTGGTAAAGAGTTGGTTGAAAATGAAAAGAAAATTATAGATTATGATATTCATGAAACTGTACTTAGAGAAATGATAGAAAAATCAGAATTTTTTAAAGAATTTGGTGCACAATGGCGTAGTGAAGTTGTTAATTATGTTAGAGAAACTAATTTATTAAAAGAAAGTAATAATCAATTAAAAGAAGAATTAGTTGTAAAAAGTAATCAAGAAAAAAGTGTTGCTGAAGAAGAAAAACCAACTATTAAAGCATTAAATGTAAAAGCTGTTATGGAGCAAAATTGTGTTACAACAGGCGGAGTATCAGAACAATTAAATGTTTTAGTAGAATTAGGAAAAGATATTATTAAAACAGATGGTGAAATTGTAAATCCAGATAGAAATGAGGAAGCAAGATAATTTTATAATTGGAGAAATTATATGAGAGAACAATTTGAGAAGTTAGTAATTGAATTAGTAGAAAACGATATAATAGAACATCAAAATGCAGGAGAAATGTTAACAACATTGATGGAATCAGTTCCAACAAACTCAGAGATAGATACTAAAGTGTTGATCGAAAGTTTAAAGAAAGAATTTACAGTTAATGCTGCAATATTAGATTCAAATAATGGTATTAATAAAGACATTGTTAAAACAATTACAGAAGAGAAAGTAAAAGTAGAAAAAGAAAAAGTTGAAAAAAATAAAGAGCAAGAAGCCAAAAGAGAAGCCCAAAACTCTAAAAGCGTTGAAGAATCATTAGGCATTGATGAAAATGAAAAAGAAAATGAAAAAAACAATATAGAAGAAAAAACAGAAGATTACGATTTTGATTATGAGATTACACCTGAGTTAAAAGATATTGTTGATAAATATTTTGCTGAGTTAGGTTTAAATATTATTCCAACTAAAGAAGTTCAACAAGATGCTGCTCATGCAATGAAGGTTTATGGATTAACACCAGAACAAAGTGTGGAAGTTGCTAATAATAGATTTATGGGTGAAAATTTATTTAGCTTAATTGAAAAACATGTAAGAGCAAGTATGAGCTTTGAAGATGCAAAGGCTTTAGCTTATCAAGAGATTGGTATAAACGAAGAAAATATTGATCAAGTACAAAAAGCTGAAGATGCATTAATTACAGAAACTGCAGCTAATATGATGAGAGAATTTTCTGGAAGATTGAGAGAAATTAATAAAGCGGGTAATTCATTTATTGATATAGAAAAATTAAATCATGAAGAGTTTATAAACGAATATTTTAATATGCACCCTTTTAATGCTGAAATGATGGCAAAAGTAACACAATTATTTGAAAGTCAAATTGCGGGTATTATTGAAGAAAAAACTGCTAATGATGGAAGAGAAACTAAACAACAAGTTTATAATTGGAATAAAATTAAAAATTTTTCTGAACCCAAAAATTCTAATAAATATCGTGATGCTAGAATAGGAATTGGTAAAGATTTTTATAATCTCTTTGGATATCGTTTTGCAAAAATTTTTGGTGGAAGTGATGCGCAAGTTGTTGAAGATTATAGAGACGAGATTTCTGTATATCAAAAAGATCTTTTAGATGCTTATGATTTTTTAGATACTAAAGTCCAAATTAAAAATATAAGTTTTGATGATTATAAGAAAAATCTTGATAAAATACATAGTATACGTTCTTCAATTTTTCATGATAGAGAACATATTAAAAGAGCTGTATCAAGAAATAATGATGCTTCGTTTTCTCTTACAGAACAAATGGAACAAAAAAATAGAGATATTATAGCACAAGAAATTGTTAAAGATTATTTTTCAAGAGGAAATGTTTCTTTGTCAGAGTTATATGATGATGCTGGTGAAATTGCAATTAAATCAGGATTAACGTTAGATGATTTAATTGCTAAAGCTCAAGAATATTCTGATGATGTAGGAATTGGTAAAAATATAGGTAAATTAGAACATAAAATAGATTCATTAAGAAGAGATTATAAAGCTGCTGGATATGTATTATCAGCGATATTAGGTAAAGATATTGGTGTAATAAACGCTATGTCACCTGAAGAAATTGCTAGAATAAAAAAAGATATAAGAGATCCTGAAAAAATTAGTATACTTGAGGAAATGCTTTTAAAACGTGAACAATTAAGAGGTGATATAGATAATGAAAAAAGCATATTAAGGCTAAATAATAAAGAGATTAGAGTTACTGATAAAAAGCAAAATGTTATAGAAAATTCTGATAAGGAAAAAAAATATCCTGATTATGTTGGAGTTATTGATGATGCTCAAGCTAATAGAACATTAGAAGAAAGAACAGCTTTTATGAATGACATGATTAACGATAGAAATAAAATATTGTTAAATCAAAAAAAATATGGACTAACAATAGAAGAGGCTGCAAAGCAATATTTTAAAGATAATGATAGTGCATTAAATAAATATTCAAATAAATTTGAAGAAATTTTAAACGGAGATAATTCAAATCAAAAATTTACTATTGATATTATAGAAAATGTAATAATGTATCAAAATTCAAAATTAATTAATCAACTTGAAGCACAAATACAAGAAATAAATTATAAAACTGATATTGATAAAATAAAAGGATTATCATTTGAAGAAGTAACAGATTTATTGATGAAAAAAAATGATTTAAAAAATCAAAGAAGAGTTTCAAATGCATTGAAAAGAATGATTGTAGATGATAAAGATCCTAAAAATGAACCTAGAAAAAAAGATGTAGATGAATTGGTAGATTATTATATGAATGCTGGTGGATCGGTTTATTATAGGATAAATGATGATTATGAACGTGATTCAAAATCTGTTAAAGATATTGATGAAAATGAGATATTATCTAGAGTTCAAAAAAGAATTGAAAAACTTGTTCCAGGATTAGGAAAACAATTAGTTGAAGGTGAAAAGAAAGTTATTGAATTAGAAATTAAAATGCAAGCTTGTAAATTGAAGATGATAGAGCTTGATAATAATAAAACAAGAGATGAATATAATAAATATGAAGAGACTTTAAAACAATATGAAGATGAGAAAAAAAGTTATATATCAAAAACTCAGGCTATAAGAGTTGAGTATAAATCAAAGTTAAATCCAGAACAAGAAAGACCTTTAGAAGAGGCATCTCAAATGGAAAAACCACAAGAGAAAAAAGGATTTTTTGGATTAAATATTCAAAGCTTTATAACAGCGAAAAGAGTTTCTGAAAAAGCAATTCTTGAACAACATTCTGAGATAAAAAATGCAATTGAATTATCAGAGCAACAAAATACGAGAGCTGTAAATGGGGTAAATCAAAATTCTATGCAAGAACAAGATGAAAGAAATTAATAAAAACAAAAAAACAATCCTTTTGGATTGTTTTTTTATTTATTAATAACTGATTGTTTTTTTCTTTTAAACATTGTGAAAATTTTTTTATACCAAGGAAGTTTTGAACAATCAACAAGAGCTGTTTGTTCTTGTATTGTTTCTTCCGTTTTTTCAATAGTTGTAGTTGTTTCTACATTGCTTGAGGATGTATTGTTGTCGAACAAATTATTTAAGCTGGCTTTTCTTTTTTCTTCAAGAATTCTATCGTTTTCTGCAAGTGTTTTTCTTAATCCAGCAATTTCGTCTTGTGTTTCGCACCAATAATTAAGAGCAATAAGTGTAAGTAATGCTGCTGTTTTATCAGAAACTTCTTGGTTTTCTAATGGTTCATATTTATTTAAATGATTTTCATATGCTGTAGATGCGTGTTTTTTAAATAAATTTATTAAATTATTTGGTATTTTATTAATAAATTTTTTACTTAAAAAAGATAAAATCTCTAGTATTTCTGCATATGCATATGATTGGTCAGCTGAGATGTTAAACGACATATTTAATCCTTTCTTTCGTATAAAATAATACAGTATAATTGTATAAATAATGAAGTTAAACTACAATAACAGAAATGTCTCATTTTTGTTAAAATATGATAAAAAGTAGTTGTAATCATTTGACTAAAATTTATTGAAAAAACACTATAATTATGATATAAAAAGCGTATAGAGGTGATTTAAATGGAAAATAAAAATTTAACAGGAAAAAGAGAAGACTATATTTCTTGGGATGAATATTTTATGGGAGTAGCAATGCTTTCTGCAGAAAGAAGTAAAGATCCAAATACAGAAGTTGGAGCGTGTATTGTAAGTGATGATAATAGAATTTTATCAATGGGATACAATGGAGCACCAAGAGGATTACATGATGATAAAATGCATTGGCAAAGAACAGGATCTTTCATAGAAACTAAATATGCTTATGTATGTCATGCAGAGCTTAATGCTATATTAAATTATAGAGGAGATCTTACAGGATCTAAAATATATGTAAAATTATTCCCATGTAATGAATGTGCTAAAGCAATCATTCAAGCAGGAATAAAAGAAGTTATATATAAAGAAGATAAATATGCAAATACAGATAATGTAATTGTATCAAAATCAATGTTTGATTCATGTGGAGTTAAATATACAGAATATAAATCTTCTGGCAAAAAAATAACATTAGAATTATAAAATTAGTTTAAATAAGGTGCAGATTTGATATATTATGTAAAATGTGTTATAATAGTAATGTAGGTATATTGAAGATTTTACTATGAGATGATGAGGAGGAACTACCTATGTACAAGATTGACACTTTTATGGAATACTGGATGCTCGTGGATGATAGACTCGTTGTAACCCCGGAGGTAAGCATTCGGCAAATCGCCGAAATGAGCAAGGAGCTCGAGAGCATCGATAAGGAGTACACTATGGTTTTCACTGTGCCTGCGTTTGCAAGCTACAAAGGCGTGCCTGAGTGCATCGCAAATCACATCATGAACATGGAAACTGGCACCACATGTGGTTTCGGCGACATGGAAATTCGCAAGCTTTCTAAGAACCTGTGCGTTGGTGTGATGTACGAAGTACTCTATCAGTATAACGACCTGCGTTTGCATAATCGCAAGCCTACTGAGATCGTAGAGGAAATGCCCGTCGAGGAAGAAGCTAAGCAAGAACTTTTGCTTTGCTGCTAAGTAAAATCAAAACAAATCGAAACGACGCACCTGAGAAGGGGCGTCGTTTTCGTTATTAAGGAGTAATATGAAAAATAGTGTAAAAAAAATTTATTTGGCATCATTAATATTAATTATAGTTTTTATTATTGTAGCATTTATATTTTATATTGTTAATATGATAAATGATACAATAGATTATGTAAGTGGTGATTATAAAACAAAAGTAACTTTTTATAAAGCAAGATTTCTTGGTAAATTTAAAAGTGATAGTACTGGAGAATGGTATGATAGTTTTGAATTAGAAGATGGAACTAATCTAAAATTAGCATTTTCTCGTGATGGACATACAGGAGAACCAAATGTTTTAATTGCTCAAACGGATTTTGTTTCTAAAAATAATAGAGTTGTAAAATCTTCATATGAAGTATCGACAGATCAAAATAAATTTTTAGGAAGAATTGGTATTATGTCGGATAAATTTTATATATTTAATGTAGAACAAGGTCTTAATTTAGAAACAGATATATTATCAGGTTATACTTATATGAATGATATGTACCAAAAGAATGGTATGAAAGTTTGGGTATATTTTAATAATGAATATAAAGATGAAAATGCAATTTCTGAATTTTTATTATCTGAAGATGAAAGTTTAATTAAAGATAAGTATACTTATCATAAGATCGACTCTTATCAAACAGAAATTGGAACATTATACATATTAGGAAAAGAAAAACAAGAAGCTGATATTAAATATACAATTTATGTGGGAGCATTAAAATATAAAGAAGGAAATAATCAAGAATTAATATTTGAATTAGGATACTTACACGATGCTCCAAATGATATCACTAGTCTTTTTAAGGATATAGTAAAAGAAATAAAGATTGAAAATAATGTAGAGGAATAAAAATGAAAATAATATATGGAACAACAAATAAAGCAAAATTAGAAGCTATGTATGGAATCATAAAATCATATGGATTTGATGCTGAATTATTTACATTAAAAGATATTGGTTTTACAGATGAGATTATAGAAGACGGAACAACATTTGAGGAAAATTCATTAATAAAAGCTAAAGCAATAGAAGCTTTTTGCAAAGAAAATAATATTACAGATAAAATAATTTTAACTGATGATGCAGGACTTTGTGTAGATTATTTAAATGGAGCTCCTGGAATATATACAGGAAGATACGCAGGAGATCATGCTCCTCAAATAGATAATATAAATAAGCTTTTAGAAAATATGAAAGGTTGTACAAAACTAGAGGATAGATCATGTAAATTAGTTTGTGTATTAACAGCAATAATGCTAGATGGAGAAGTTCTAAATGCAAGAGGTGAATGTACAGGAACAATAGCTTTTGAGCATGGAAAATTAGGTGGATTAACATTTGGTCCAGTATTTATACCAAAAGGATTTGATAAACCAATGGGAGATATGGATGAAAAAGAATATATAGCAGTACATAATCATAGAGATCTAGCTATGAATGAATTAATGACAAGATTTAAAGAGAGAGGATTATAATTTTGATTAATTATGTAAAGTGTGGTATAATAAAAGAGTAACGTATTAATCTTTTTTATGTGCTACAGGAGGCATGATTATATGAGTATGACATTTGAACAAGAACACGAAGAAAGAAATGCTGAAATAAAGCGATTTTATTTACAGCAAAAATCATTAAAGCCTGAGTGCGAATACGGAAATAAAAACTGTGCACTCTGCCAAAACAAGGACTGCAAGATAAGGCAGTTTGTTGAAAATTAAGTAGTTACAGGATCAAAGGCCGAAGGGGAAGAATGCTTCCCTGGATGGCTTTTTTTCTTTGCAAAAATTAATGGTAAAAAGCGAACAAATGTATTGACAAAAATATAAAATAAGATATAATAATCATACGAACATTTATTTGTTTTTAAAGGTGGTAAATAAAATGATAAATACTTTGCATATTAAAAATATTGGAATTATTGATGATATTACAATTAACTTAAATGAAGGGTTTAATGTATTAACAGGAGAGACTGGAGCTGGAAAGACATTAATAATTGGTTCACTACAAATTTTAGCTGGTGGAAGATTTTCTAAAGAAATGATTAGAAATGGAGAAACTAATTCATTTGTTGAAATGTCTATATATTTACCTAATTATGGTTATGAAGAGGATAATGTAATAGTATCAAGAGAAATAAATATAAAAGGTAAAAATACATGTAAAATTAATGGTAGATTAGTAACTGTAAATGAGTTAAAAACATTTATGAATAATGTTATAGATATACACGGTCAAAATGATAATCAATCAATTTTAGATGTAAGTACACATATTGAACTTTTAGATGAATATGCAGCAAAAGATTTAGGAAAAATTAAAGAAGAGTATAAAATTTTATATGAAGAGTATTTAGAGATAAAAGCTGAACTTGCTAAAAATTATGGTGATGATAAAGAAAAACAAAGAAAATTAGATTTACTAAATTATCAAGTAAATGAAATTGAAGATGCTAAATTAAAACCAGGTGAAGAAGATGAATTAGAAAACACAAGAAAAACTATGCTTGCAGCAGAAAAGATTGCTACTAATTTATCTGAAGCAGAAGGACAAATAAATTCTAATGCAATTGATGCGATGAATATTGCCATTAAATCTTTAGAGAAAATAGAATCATATAATGTTGAATATGGAGAGATTGTAAGTAGATTAAAAGATGCTTATTACGAGGTTCAAGAAGCTGCTAGAGATTTAGCTTATTTAAATGAAGATCTATATTTTGATGAAGAAAAACAGATGGAAGTTGAAGAAAGATTAGATTTAATAAATTCTTTAAAAAGAAAATATGGAAACAATATAGAAGAGATTTTAGAATATAAAGAAGAAGTAAATAAAGAAATATTTGAAATAGAAAATCTTGAAGGTTATATAAAATCATTAAAATCTAAATTAATAAAACAAGAAGAAATCTTATCAGATTTATCAAATAAGATGAATAAGGTAAGAAATAAATATGCTAAAGAATTAATAATTAAAATAAATAGTGAATTAAAAGATCTAGAAATGAAAAATGCTAGATTTAATATAAAGATTGAATTTTCAGAAAATAATGAATTCAATAAAAATGGATTAGATAAAGTTGAATTTTTAATAGCAACAAATGTTGGTGAAGAAGAAAAGCCTTTAATTAAAATTGCATCAGGTGGTGAAATGTCAAGATTTATGCTAGCAATAAAAAATGTTTTGGCAGATGTTGATAAAATACCTGTAATAATATTTGATGAAATAGACACTGGAATTAGTGGTGTGGCTGCTAATGTAACTGGTGAAAAAATTAAACAAATATCAAAATCTCATCAAGTAATTTGTGTAACTCATTTAGCAAGTATTGCAGCAAAAGGTGATTACAATTATTATATTTGTAAAGAAATTGAAAATGGAAAGACAAAAACTAAAGTAAAACAATTAAATGAAGAAGAAGTGTTAAAAGAAATTGCAAGAATATCAACAGGAAGTGTATCTGAAATATCAATTAATCACGCAAGAGAGTTAAGAAAAATGACACTAAAGGAAATTGCTTAATATTAAGTTTGTGTTAAATATTAGTTAAAAAATTGAAGCTAAGTATGTTTATTGTTATAATATACTTGGCTTCTTTTTTGAAGAAGTTGGATTATCAAATTATTAACAAATGTTAAATTTGTGAGGAGAGGTTAGACAATGAAAAGAAAACAGCAGATGTTCCGTGGATGTCCGTATGAGGATTGCTTTAGTGGCGCTTTGTGTGGTGACTGTCGGAACTGTCCGAACTATGATGTTTGTGTGGATATGATGAAGGGAAGAAAGAAGAAAGCTAAGGCGGCAAAAAAAGGAAGGAATATTTTCCGGAATCGTGTTCTCGCTATCGTTGCATTGGTTGCTCTTGCAACCACAAGTTTGACCGTAGTTGCGGCAAATAAACCGAATGAGGTTGCAAAGGTTAGTCCTAGCACTGAATATACGGTTGCAGCGAGTAATGAGGTTGTGTTTACGACTCTCAGTTACAAGGGCGAGCCCGGAGATTATACAATTGAATTGCTCGGCATGAGCGAGGAAGTTGTCACTGAACGTGAAAAGGAAAATCTCCCTGAGGAGACTTTACCAATCATGATCACTCCTGAAATTTCTGCCGAAGGTCCTGGTAAACTTTACTATTACGACTTGAACGAAAGGGATAAGACGTATATAGCTATGATGGTTTACAAGGAAGCTCGTGGTGAGTCGTTTGAAGGCAAGGTAGCTGTCGCAGCCGTTGCGCTGAACAGATATGTTTCCGATGATCGCCGTTTCAATCGTTCTTCTATCTACGCAATTATCACACAGCCCGGTCAGTTCGCAGACATCTCTGGTGTTACCCAGGGCATGCTCGATTCTGTTCCTGAATGTATGGAAGCTGTTGAGGCTGCCTGCAAGGGATGGGATCCTACTCGTGAAACGTTCCCGGAAGGTGGCGCGCTCTTCTTCTATTCGCCGAAGAACATGTCTGAGGCGGGTTTGTTGAGCAGAAGTGGTGTAAAGACTCACGTTATTGGAAACCACAATTTCCATGTGGACTTTAACCCTAATTACGCCCCGTAATCCAAGAAAAGGGAAAAGCAGTTAAGCCGATTGGCTGACTGCTTTTTTCTTTTGGTCAGGCACGAAGTGTAAAAGAATGCATATACTAACATATAAGTTCTTTAAAGAAGGAGGCAATAATGATTGTGATTACAATGTCTGAATTTTTATTAATATTAAGTGGCCTTGTTCTAGGAGTCGGATACATACAGAATAATAATTTGTTTCCAGAACCATTAACTTCAGGTGAAGAGAAAGAATATTTAGAACTTTTGAAAAATGGAGATAATAATGCAAAAAATATTTTGATAGAAAGAAATTTAAGATTAGTTGCACATATTGCTAAAAAATATATATCAACAGGAGTTGAATTAGATGATTTGATATCAATTGGTTGTATTGGATTAATAAAAGGAATAAATAGTTTTAATTCAGAAAAGAGTATAAAACTAGCTACATATGTTGCTAAGTGTATAGAGAATGAGATTTTAATGTATTTAAGAAGTAATAAAAAACGTAATGGTGATGTTTATTTAAACGAGCCAATAGGAAAAGATAAAGACGATAATGAAATTACACTTCAAGAAATTTTAGAAAATGATATGAGAAATATTGAAGATGAAGTTGATGTAAAAATAAAGATTAAGAATATGTATACAAAAATGAAAAGCGTATTAAAAAAGAGGGAAAGAGAAATAATCGAGTTAAGATTTGGTTTAAATGGATGTGATTCTATGACACAACAAGAAGTTGCACAAAAATTTAAAATTAGTCGTTCTTATGTTTCAAGAATAGAATCAAAAGCAATTAATAAATTATCACAAGTAATAAGGGATTAAAAGCCTTATAAATAAGGGTTTGTAAAGAAGTCAAAAATGTGTTATAATATTTAGGAGCATTTTGAAAATGGCATAGAAAGGAAGTGAGGTTGTCAATGAATAATTTCAAGGCAAAGAAAATTTTCCGGAGATTGATGAAAGTTCTATCTTCTATTGCTATTGTCATTGTTTTATTTGTAATGCTGGTTGTTTTAAGACTCTATTGCGTATCAAAAGATGATCGTGTAAATCCACAATTTACAGACGGTAACTTAGAATTACACATGATTGATGTAGGACAAGGTGATTCGTTTGTACTATTGCAAAATGATAAAGCGATGCTTATTGATGCCGGTACAATGTACAACATCGATACTACAACTAAAGTTTTAAAAGAACTAGGAGTTCAAAAGTTGGATTACATGATATTAACACATTATCATCAAGATCATGCAGCCGGACTCTTTAGCATATTGCTTAGTTACAAGATTGATCATTTGTATGTAACAGACATGTCTAGTTATAATCCGTTTGAATTAGACTTTCCGTACTATACGATAAAGTCAATGACTGAAGTTGTTGATTATTTTTCGGAAAGTGATGTGATTGAAAAAGCAAAAGATTTTGACGGAAATTTTAAGACATTTCAATTTGCAGATTCGTTTGTTGAATTTTTGGCGCCAATTAATGATGAATATGACATTGTTAATAATTATTCATTGGTAGCTAAAGTCACATATGGAGATGTAAAGATCCTTTTTACAGGTGATATTGAAAAAGAATCAGAAGAGCAATTGTTACAAGCAGGAGCAGATTTATCTGCAGACATTTACAAAGCAGCTCATCATGGAAGTATGACTTCTAATTCACAAGCGTTTTTAGAGGCTGTTAATCCAAGTATAGTTTTGATATCTTCAGACAATGGAAATCATAACCAATATGGACATCCTGTAGAAAGTTTTATGGATTACCTAAGAGAGAAAAATTTGAAGGTATATCGTACTGATGAATCAGGAACAGTAAAACTAGTGATTGATGGGGTAAATGTTTATAGCAACACAAATAAAGATGACTATAAGTCAGGAGAACAACTCTTAGAGATGGAGGAGTAATCAAAAAGCCTTCCAGTAGAGATACTGGAGGGCTAAAATAATTATAAAGAGAAATAGATATGGAATTTGAAAATAAAGAAATTTTAGAAAAATGTGAGTTATGCCCACATAGTTGTAAAGTAAATAGATTATCGGGTGAAATTGGGAGATGTAGAGCTGGAGGAAAAGTTAAAGTTGCATTATGTGATCTACATTTTTTTGAAGAACCATGTATAAGTGGTGAATCTGGATCAGGAACAGTTTTTTTTAGTGGATGTAATCTATCATGTAAATTTTGCCAAAACTATAAAATTAGTCAAGAATATTTAGGGAAAGAGATAGAGATAGAAGAGCTTGCTGATAAATTCTTAATGCTTCAAGATAAAGGTGCTAATAATATAAATTTAGTTACTGGATTTATGTATATACCTCAAATAATTGAAGCCATTAAAATTGCTAAAAATAAAGGATTAAAACTTCCAATAGTTTATAATTCAAGTGGATATGAATCGGTTGATGCATTAAAGTTATTAGATGGATTTGTTGATATATATCTTCCTGATTTTAAATATTTTAATAATGAACTTGCTGAAAAGTTATCAGGAATAAAAAATTATAAGAAAACAGCATTAGACGCAATACGCGAAATGTATAGACAATGTGGAAAAAATGTGATTGATAATAAAACTGGAATGATGAAAAAAGGAATTATTATAAGACATTTAGTTCTTCCAAATTATATTGAAAATAGTAAAAGAGTTTTATGGTGGATTAAAGAAAATATGCCAGATGTTTTGGTAAGTGTAATGGCACAATATTTTCCAAGTCATAAAGCGGTAGGAATGGATGATATAGGTAGAAAGCTAACTGAAGATGAATATAAAGACATAGAAAACTATGTGTTTGAGCTTGATTTAGATGGTTTTATGCAAGATTTAGAAGATGATGAAACAAGGTATGTCCCAGATTTTGAAAATGCATAAAACGTTATATAAAAAGACAAAAAAATAACTCGTGAAAAAACCACGAGATTAATTAATTATACCACATTTTGAGGAAAATTTCAAGTTATCAATATGGGTAAAAAAAGTGGATAAAAGAGAGATATTTTATAAAAAAACTAGATATACGGATATAATTAAATAATATAGGAAATTTGTAATTTGAATAAATGGGCAAAAAGTACTATAATAAATATACAAAGTAAATATTAATTTTCCCTGCGCAGTGCGTACGACGGAATTTTTAGAACCTACAAGTTTTGGATACGGGAGCTTATCTCTAATTATGGCGTGCAGGCTTGCATTTATGTAAGAAGCCCAGGAATAGTTAGGAGGCGCCCACCTGTGTGAGTACAGGTCCATAAAAATTCTTTACAACTTACGGCTAGACGTGGGGTTTTTTTATTGCCTTTTGGTTTGTTGACATAAGACTTAAAAGATGATATAATATGTATTGTAAGGGAGTAATTACCATAGAATTTATGGAACAAAGTCAACACTCGGATATAAAACCTGGCTTTGTTTTAAAATATGAGACTTATTTGCAAATATCAAATAGGTCATTTTTTAAGAAAAATAATAAAAAAATAAGCAGGAGACATATTTGGTATGACAGCAGATATGTCTCTATTTTTATATAGACCTTATAAATTTAAAATTTTGGGAGGTAGAAATGATTACATTACAACACACACTTGTAACACTATTAGGATTAAGAGGAAACGAAAGAGAATTAGATGAGGAAATTCAATATGTATTATTACCAGATGCTATTAGAAGATATTGTGGACCAAGACAATATAGCCACTTTGAAAAAAGTTATGATGGTAAAGATACATCTTGGCTTGCTTATCCAGAAAATTTAAAAACATTAACAAAGGAAGAAGTAGAAAAATTACCAAAACACATTGTAAGTGAAATAAAACCATGTGTACTTGGTGAAACAACAAGTATAGAATCTTTTGAAGAACACAATGATCATTTAAATTATAGATATTTTGCAGGTGTAAAAAAACATTTAACACAAGATTATATCTTTGATAGATTTATAAGGGAAAAAATAGATTGTTCAAGAATGTACGAAGATAAATTTGTATTCGAAGGACAAGAATATGATGGAAAAGGTGTAAGAGGACTAATTGCTGATATAGAAAATCAAGGATTATACATATTAGCATATATGGCAGAAAAAACATATGGTAAGAAAACAAATCAAGCTTGGTTTGATAAACATGTTAAAGCTAGATTAGATGAAGAATATACAGAAGATTTAGCTGCAGGTACATATAATTATATGAAAATACCAGCTGTTATTAATGAAAGAATAACAAATGGTGATTGGTCACATTTAAATGATGGTCCAATTCCATATGAAGAATATTTAAAACTTTATGAAGAAGTTATTAAAGAAATGCCAAAAATAGATATGGAAAGAAAAGTAAAAGAAGATAATTTATTAATTGGACTTCCAAAATCATCTATTGAAGTTATGTTAGGCTTAAAAAATGATGGCGAAGATCGTGACGATAAATAATTGGTTTTAAAATATAATAAAGATAGGATGAACTTAAAAATCTTGAGTTTGTCCTATTTTTAAGTTAAAAAGCTTTAAAAAATAGTTAAAATATGATATATAAAAAGTGTAAAAGATGAGAATTGGAGCTAGTATTTATGAAAATAAAAGAACTTTTAAAAGTATCTGTTGAAGAATTGAAAAAGTTTGAAATAGAAGATGCAAGTTTAAAAGCAAAAATACTTTTATCTGAAGTATTAGGAAAAGGAAAAGAATATCTATTAATTCATGATAATGATGAATTAAGCATAGAAGTAGTTGATGTTTATAACAAAATGATAGAGAAAGTAAAGATGGGTGAACCGATTCAATATATTTTGAATAAACAAGAATTTATGGGACTAGATTTTTATGTAGATAAAAATGTTTTAATACCTCAACCTGATACTGAGAATTTAGTTGAAGAAGTAATATCTATTTCAGAAAATATAAAGAAAACTAAAAATGAATTAAGAATTTTAGATATGTGCACAGGAAGTGGAGCAATTGCAGTTTCATTAGCTAAATATGTGGAAAAAACGTTAATATATGCTTCTGATATAAGTGAAAATGCATTGAAAATAGCAGAAGAAAATGCAATAAGAAATTCAGTAAATGTAGTATTTTTTAAATCAGATGTTTTTAAAAATATCTTATCAGATTTTCAGTTTGATATTATAGTTTCAAATCCACCATATATAGAGACAAAAGTAATACCAGAACTATCAAAAGAAGTTAGGTCAGAACCAGAACTTGCTTTAGATGGTGGTGAGGATGGATTAAAATTTTATAGAGAGATTATTAAAAATGCTAAAGAATATTTAACAGAAGATGGTTATCTAGCATTTGAAATAGGATATGATCAAAGAGAATCAGTAATGACATTACTAAAAGAAAATGGATATAAAAATGTTTATTTTAAAAAAGATTTATCAGGTAATGATAGAGTTGTAGTAGGTCAAAAATAAAGGAGATAAAAATGTCTTTTTCATCAGAAATAAAAGAAGAGTTAAGTAAAGTAAATAATTTTAGAGATAAAAAGATTCTAGAAGCAGAATTTTTAGGATATATTCTAACAGGAAATGTTGTAAGTAATTATGAGTATATTGAATTTATTACTGAAAATGAATTTAATATAGAGAGATTTTACAAAATACTTTTTAATTTAGGTATTGATTATGAACCAAGTATTAGAGGAAAAGTATTTGTTGCAACAATTAAAGTAACTGATGATGTTAGAAACTATATGGAAATTAATTTAGATGCTGAAGAGGAAGTTAAGAAAGCAATTGTAAAAGGTGCTTTTTTAGGTGCTGGTTCAGTAAATGATCCAAATAAACAATATCATTTAGAAATAACTTTCGGTGAAAGAAATAATGCTGAGTATATTTTAAATATATGTAAAAGTTTTGGTGTATTTTTAAAATCATTAGAAGCTAAAGAAAGATATACTATTTATATTAAAGAATCAGAAGAAATTTCTAAGTTTTTAGCATTAATTGGTTCTAATAAAGGTGTTCTTGCATTTGAAGATGTTAGAATTACAAAAGAAGTAAAGAATAATATTAATAGATTAGTAAATTGTGAAACAGCTAATTTAAATAGAATTGTTAATGCTGCTGTTGATCAAATTAATGATATTAAATTGATTAAGAAATTAAATAAATTTGAAGAATTACCAGAGTATTTAAAACAAGTTGCATATTTAAGATTAGAGAATCCAGATGCATCACTTAAGACTTTAGGAGAAATGCTTGAAAAACCATTAGGAAAATCAGGAGTAAATCATAGACTACAAAAGATACATGAGATAGCAGAAGAGTTAAGAAAATAAGAGGTTAAGATGGAAAGTTTAGGAATTTATGTTCATATACCTTTTTGTAAAAGAAAATGCAAATATTGCGATTTTAAATCTTTTGCCTGTGAAGAAAATGTGTATGAAAGATATATAAATGCTTTAAAAAATGAAATTAAGGTTGCTAGTAAAAGTATAATGCCAACTATTCATGAAGTTGATACTATTTATATAGGTGGTGGAACACCATCTTTAATAGATGCAAAATATATTGAAGAAATAATAGAAACTATTTATCAAAATATAAAGGTTGCAGGAAATGCGGAAGTAACTATAGAAGTTAATCCTGGTACAGTGAATAAAGAAAAATTAGAAATTTATAAAAAGTTAGGTATAAATAGATTAAGCATCGGACTTCAAACAACAGATAATGAACTTTTAAATTTAATAGGAAGAGTTCATACTTATGAAGAGTTTTTAGATGTATATAACATGGCAAGGGAAGTTGGATTTAACAATATTAATGTTGATTTAATGCTTGCACTTCCAACTCAAACAGAAAGCATTTTAGTTGATAGTTTATTGAAAGTAATTAATTTGAATCCAAATCATATCTCTTTATATTCGTTAATTTTAGAAGAAGGTACAGCTTTAGAAAAAGAGGTTGAAGATGGTAAATATACTTTAGTAGATGAAGACGTTGAAAGAAAGATGTATCATAAAACTAAAAATATTTTAGAGAAAAATGGATATAATCATTATGAGATATCAAATTTTGCAAAGAAAGGTTTTGAATCAAAACATAATTTAAATTGTTGGGATCAAAAAGAGTATTTGGGATTTGGTCTTGCAGCACATTCATATTATAGAAATAAAAGATTTTCAAATATACAAGATTTAGATGAATATATTGATAATATTGAAAAATTTATAATTAGTAAGAATGTAGAAGTACATGAAATTCAAGATAGAGAATCTAAAGCAAAAGAATTTATGCTTTTAGGTTTAAGAAAGATAGATGGAGTTAGTATTTCTGAATTTGAAAGAAGATTTAGAGTACATCCTTTGTTCTATTTTAGGTTTGAAATTAGTAGGCTTGAAGAAGAGGAATTAATAGAGGTGGATTTGGATAAAATAAGGTTAACAAAAAGAGGTTTAGACCTTGCAAATCAAGTGTTTGAGGCGTTTGTATAAACGCCTTAATTTTTGCTAAAAAATAACCAAATATCTATTGACAAAGTAGGTAAAAAGTTATAATATATTAGCAGTCAAACATCAGGTTTGCTAAAAAGAGGTGTAAGATGTCTGAAGAGTTAGATAAGAGAAAGAAAAGAATATTACAAGCAATAGTAGAAGAATATATCGAGACAGCTGAACCAGTAAGTTCTGGAAATTTAGTAAAAGAATTAGAAGTAAGTAGTGCCACAATAAGAAATGAGATGGCTGAGTTAGAAAGAATTGGATTTTTAGAAAAACCACATACTTCTGCTGGACGTGTACCTTCACAAAAAGGATATAGATACTACGTTGATGAGCTAATTCGAGATGATAAGTTAAGCAAAAAAGAAATGGAATTAATCAAAGAAAGATTAGAAACTAAAGTAAATGCTTTAGAAGATCTAACAAGAATTGCGACAACAACATTATCTGAAATAACTCATTATACAACAATAACAATAGCTCCAGATGTGCAAAATCATACAATAATTGATATTAAATTTGTACTATTAGGTAGCAGAGTTTTAATGGCTGTAATATTGACAGATTCTGGAATAATTAGAGAATCAATAATTAAATTTGATGAAGATATTTCAGAAGCACAAGTTAATGATTTAACATTTATATTTGGTAATAAACTAGTAGGTAAACCATTAGAAACTATGAATTCTCCATTAGAAGAATTTATAATGGCAGAAATGCAAACAGGAATAAATATTATTAAAAAAGTAATCGAAGAGATTAATAAAATAATAAGAGAATCACAAACAATATATCTTGATGGAGCAAATAAAGTTATAGATATGCCAGAATTTAAAAAAGTAGATGTGGCAAAAGATTTCTTAAATGTATTAGATGCAAAAGATTTAGTTGCAGATGTATTAAATACAGGAGTTGCTGATAACATTAATATATATATTGGTGAGGAAACAGAAAAAGAAGAATTAAAAAACTTTAGTATTGTAACTTTTAATCATCTTTTAGAGGATAAAGATATCGGTACTATAGGAATTATAGGTCCAACAAGAATGGATTATTCTAAAGTAATTTCAGTAATGAAATATATAAGTAAAAAACTAAATGATGATTTCAAAAAAGGTAAATTCTAAAGAAAGTGGGGAACGATTGTGGAAAACGAAGAAAATGTAATGAACGAAGAAATAGAAAATGAAGTAAAAGAAGAGACTGTTTCTCTAGCAGAATATAATGAATTAGATGATAGATTCAAAAGAATGCTAGCAGAATTTGAAAACTATAAAAAAAGAAGTCAAAAAGAAAAAGATGGAATATATGGTATGATTACAGGAGATGTTGTTGCAACAATGCTTCCAATAATGGATAATTTAGAAAAAGCTGTTGATGCAAAAACAGAAGATGTTGCATATCAAGATGGAGTTAAATTAGTTGCAAGACAATTTGCTGATGCTTTAAAAAGATTAGGATTAGAAGAAATTGATGCTGTTGGAACAAGATTTGATCCAGAATTCCATGAAGCAGTAAGTCATATTGACGATCCTGAAAAAGGAGAACAAGAAATTGTTCAAGAATATAGAAAAGGCTACAGAATAGGAAATAAAGTTGTAAGACATTCTATGGTTATAGTAGCTAATTAATAAAGTCTTTAAATTTTTAATTTATAATATATTAACTAAAGAGAAATTAAACAATTTATTTGTTTAAACCGATAAGGAAAATAAATGTGTAAAACACATAATCTAATAGAAAGAAATAAGGGAGGAAATTTCAAAATGGGAAAAATAATTGGTATTGACTTAGGAACAACTAACTCATGCGTTTCAGTTATGGAAGGTGGAGAAGCAGTTGTAATTCCTAACGCAGAAGGAAACAGAACAACACCATCAGTTGTAGCATTCTCAAAAAATGGAGAAAGATTAGTTGGACAAATTGCAAAACGTCAAGCTGTAACAAACCCAGACAACACAGTTATATCTATTAAAAGACAAATGGGAACAAACGAGAAAGTAAGAATAGAAGGAGATGAATTCTCTCCACAAGAAATATCAGCAATGATATTACAAAAATTAAAAGCAGATGCTGAAAACTATTTAGGAACAACAGTTACACAAGCTGTTATTACAGTTCCTGCATATTTCTCAGACAGCCAAAGACAAGCAACAAAAGATGCTGGTAAAATCGCTGGATTAGAAGTATTAAGAATTATCAACGAACCAACAGCTGCATCATTAGCTTATGGTATGGATAAAGAAGATCAAGATCAAAAAATCATGATATATGACTTAGGTGGAGGAACATTTGACGTTTCTATCTTAGATATAGGTGATGGAGTATTCGAAGTATTATCTACAAATGGTAACACAAAATTAGGTGGAGATGATTTCGACGAAGCTATCATCAATTACTTAGTAGCTGAATTCAAGAAAACAGATGCTATTGATTTAAAAAATGATAAAATGGCTATGCAAAGATTAAAAGAAGCTGCTGAAAAAGCTAAAATTGAGCTTTCAGGAATGCAACAAACACAAATCAACTTACCATTTATCACAGCTGATGCTACAGGACCAAAACACTTAGACATCACATTAACAAGAGCAAAATTTGAAGAATTAATTGGTAAATTAGTTGAAGAAACAAGAATTCCAGTTGAACAAGCTATGAAAGATGCTGGAATTACAGCTAACGAAATTCATAAAGTATTATTAGTTGGTGGATCAACAAGAGTTCCATTAGTTCAAGAAATGGTTAAAAAAATAACAGGAAAAGAACCAGATAGAGGAATCAACCCTGATGAATGCGTTGCTATTGGTGCAGCTATTCAAGGTGGTGTATTATCTGGAGATGTTAAAGATTTAGTATTATTAGACGTTACACCATTATCATTAGGTATTGAAACATATGGTGGAGTATTTACAAAATTAATCGAAAGAAATACAACAATACCAACTAAAAAATCACAAGTATTCTCAACAGCTGGAGATGGTCAAACATCTGTAGAAGTTCACGTATTACAAGGTGAAAGAGAAATGGCAGCTTACAATAAAACATTAGGAAGATTCCAATTAACAGGAATTCCACCAGCACCAAGAGGTGTTCCACAAATCGAAGTAACATTTGATATTGATGCTAACGGTATCGTTCACGTATCTGCTAAAGATCAAGCTACAGGAAATGAACAAAAAGTTTCAATCACAGCTAGTACAAATCTTTCAGAAGAAGATATCAATCAAGCTATCAAAGATGCTGAAGCACATGCTGCTGAAGATAAAAAGAGAAAAGAAGAAATCGAAGTTAGAAATAACGCTGAAAGTTTAGTATATAATAGCCAAAAAACTTTAGACGAATTAGGTGATAAAGTTAGTGGAGAAGAAAAAGCTAAAGTAGAATCAGAAATCGAAAATGTTAAAAAATCATTAGAAGGTGCTAATGTAGAAGCAATCAAAGATGCTACAGAAAAATTAACAAAAGTATTCTACGAATTATCAGAAAAATTATATTCTGCACAAGCTGCAGCTGCTCAAGCTGAAGGTGCTGCTGATGAATCAGAAGCAAAAGAAGGAACAGTTTATGATGCTGAATATAAAGTTGAAGATGATGACAAAAAAGATGAATAATAAATAATCTATAATGGTTATAAGAGAGGTCAGAATAACAGTCTGGCCTCTATATAGCTATTATAATGAACATATTAGGAGGAAAAAGTAATAATGGCACAGAAACGTGATTATTATGAGGTGCTTGGTGTATCAAAAAATGCAACAGATGATGAATTAAAAAAAGCATTTAGAAAACTTGCAAAAAAATATCATCCAGACGCTAATTTAGATAATAAAGAAGAAGCAGAGAAAAATTTTAAAGAAGTAAATGAAGCATATGAAGTGCTTTCAGATAAACAAAAAAGACAAATGTATGATCAATTTGGATTTAATGGTCCACAAGGATTTAATGGAGGTCAAGGTGGATATTATTCATATGGATCTGGATTTGATGGATTTGGTGGTTTTTCTGATTTCGGAGATTTTGGTGATTTAGGCGATATCTTTTCATCATTCTTTGGAGGAAGTTCTACAAGATCAAGAACTTCAAATGGACCAAGAAAAGGTGCTGATTTAAAAATGAGTATAGATATTACTTTTGAAGAAGCATATCTTGGTGTAGAAAAAGAAATTAGTATAAGCAGAAATGAAAGATGTACATCATGTGGTGGAAATGGAGCAAAACCAGGAACAACACCGGAAAAATGTTCTGTATGTAATGGTGTAGGAAAAATTAAACAAATAGTTACAACTCCTTTTGGACAAATGGCTACACAAAAAGTTTGTGGACATTGTAATGGAGAAGGTAAAATAATAAAAGAACCTTGTACAGAATGTCATGGAAAAGGAATCCTTAAAAAAGCTAAAAAATTAAAAGTTAAAATACCAGAAGGTATTGATGATGGAAGAGCAATTGTTTTTAAAGGTGAAGGTGAAGTAGGACCAAATGGTGGACCTAGTGGAGATTTATATGTTGTAGTACATATTAAAAGACATAGCATATATTCAAGACAAGCTGAACATGTACTTTGTGAAGTGCCAATAACATTTACTGGAGCAGCACTTGGAACAGAACTTGAAATTCCAATGGTTGATGGATCTAAAGAAAAATTTAGAATTCCAGAAGGAACACAAACAGGTACTAAATTTACAATTAAAAACAAAGGATTTAAAAGTGTTAATGGAAATTGGAGAGGTGATTTTGTATTTACAGTTATTGTTCAAACACCAAAAAAATTAACTAGAGAACAAAGAGAATTATTTACTGAACTTGCAAAAACAATGAATGAACAACCTCCAATTAAGAAAAAAGGAATATTTGGATAAAATGTAAGAGACTGTAACAAAACAGTCTCTTTTTTGTAACCAAAAAGATATGATTTAATTTACATAATTAATTGAAATAGTGTTTGAAATAATGTATAATTAATGATGTAATGTTATATTTTGTAAGAAAAGGAAAAAACTATGAGAAAAGAAGAAATAACAAGTAAAGAAATGAAACAATGTATTTGTTTAAGAACTGGAAAATTAAATTTTTCAGAAGTAACAGATGAAGATATTGAAAATATTACAACAATGGATTTAAGAGGAGTTAAATTTAATGGAGAACCTACAGATGTTCTTTTATCAGAATTAGAAGCTTTACCAAACTTAAATGCATTAATGATATCTCATTTTGATTTGAAAGGTGAAGATATTGAATATTTATCTAAACTTTCAAAATTAAAAACAATACAATTTACAGCTTGTGATTTTGAAAATATTACAGATATAAAATTAGAAAATCTTGATATTTTAGTATTTGTTGGTTGTACAGATATGGAAAAATTAAAAATGCCAAAATCAAGAGTATTAAGAGTAATTGGTAGTGAAATTAATTTTGATGGTGTAAATCCAGAAAATATTGAAAAATTATTATTACAAAATACATTAGTTAAAAATTTCACAACTCTAGCTTCAAATGAGAATTTAATTGAAGTTAATTTAGATGGAAGTACAATACAAGACAAAGATGGAAATGCTATAGAATATGTAGAAGTTTCAGCAGGAACATATTTTAGTCGTGAAGAAGAATTTGAGCCAGAAGAAAGATAGAATAGGGGAAGTTTTATAAATGAATGTAAATTTAAAAAGTAAAGAGTTAATTAAATTATTTCAAAATAATGGTATTTTAACACCAAGTATAGCTCAAAAAAGAGCTAATAATATCGTTATTGATTTAGAAGGACCAGTTACTGATGATTTATTAAGTGATATTAAACAAATAGCTTATGAATTTCCAAGCTTATTAAGACATATTACTGTTAGAAATAATACAGATAAACCAATAAAAATGGATGGTTTATTAAAATGTATTGGTGATGAAAAAAGATTTAATAGTAATTTTAAAAAGTTTATATCATTTAAAGTTGAATCAAGACATAGTGAAGATTTTAATTTAGATTATGGAACATTAACACACGTTGATGGAATTAATCTTGTAAATACAGATCCAAGTACTTTAGCTACATTCCATATGGCTCAAAATTTAATTCCAGCAGGAACAAAAGATTTGAGTTTAAATGGTTTTGATTTATCAACTATGGATTTAAATTATATAAGAGTTAGAAATTTAGCTTTAGATGGAGCAAGAAATACAGGATTTGCTGCCATGAGAGGTAAAGATAGATTAGGTTCTTTATCTATTCAAAATAGACCATTAGATAATGAAGTAAATGATGCAATAACATTTGTTAATAGTGCTCCAAATTTACATACATTCGGTTTAAGAAATGTGGATTTAAGAGGAATGAAAATACTTGAAGTATTAAGAAATCCTAATTTAGCATCATTATCATTCATTAATACAAACATATCAAGTTTAGATGGTTTAGAATTCTGGAATGGTAGATTAGATAGATTATCATTAGATAATAATGGATTCCATATTGAAGATGTAGATAGATTAAATAAATTTAGAACTGAAAATAATGAGACATATGTAAGTTTTGGTGGAAATAGAGAAATTCAAGCACACTTAACTGCAACATCTCAAGAAGATTTTTCAGGAAAAACATATTTAAGTATATATGAATCTTTTACAAATGAATTTAAAGGTTCTATAAATAAAACAAATGCATTAAAATTCTTAATGGCAAATAAATACATACCATATTGTATTTCAGATGCTGCAAGAGTAAGAAGAGATGCAAGAATAACATTGAATCCAATGTTTTTAGATAGAGATTCTGATTTAGAAACATTAGATTTTAATCAAGATTACTTAGTTGGTGGAACTCTTTTACTAACAGTATCACAAGTTGAAAAATTGATAGCATTAAATAAAAATATTCCTATGAATATTAGTATTAGAATAAAAGATGCATCAGAACTTTCAAGTGATAAACTAAGAGAAATATATGAAAAAATTAAAATAACAGATATCAGAATGGTTGGTTCTGATTTAAGTGATAATCAAAGAGATCCATATACACCAATTGAATATGTTAGAGCAAGAGAATTATTAGATGAAGTTGTAAGTGGAATTGATCCAAAAGAAACAGATATTGATAAGTTTGCTACAATATATACAAGACTTGCTAAATCAATGGGATATGATTATTCAGCGATTAAATCAGATACTACAGCTGAAAAGAGACATACAAGAGATGTTGTTAATACTTCAAGAAATTTAATTGGAGGATTATCAACTGGTCAATGTGTATGTGCAGGATATTCTGAGACATTAAGAAATGCATTAGCATTGGTTGGAATAAAAGCAAGATATGTAAGAGGAAAATGTTTTGATGATCCTGATTATACATCAAGACATGCTTGGTCACATGTTTATTTAGATAATGGTCAAGGTGAAAAGAGATGGTACTTAACTGATTTAACTTGGGATGATCAAGTTACAGCAAGACCTGAAAATAGAGGACAATATAACTATATGTTATTAGGTGAGCCAGAATTTAAGAAAAATCACCAAGTAACTTATACAAACTTTATGCATCCTTCTAGTCCAGATGCATATGATAGAGTTTTATTAAGAAGAGCTATTGAAAAAGCAGATAAAAGATACATTAATCCAAGAGAAGGCTTTAGAAAAAGACAAGAAGAAAAAGCTAGAGCTAGAATGCAAGAAGAGCAAAAACGTAAAGAAGCAGAAGAGAAGAAACGTCAAGAGGAAGAAAGAAAACGAGAAGAAGAATTAAAGAAAAAATCTGAAGCAGAAAGAAAGAAAGCAGAAGAATTAAAAAGACAAGAGGAAGAAAAGAGAAAAGCAGAACTTGAAAGTGTTTCTTATGATGGATTAAATTCTTTAAAAAATAGAAGAGATGTTATTAAAACAGAACTTGATAATATCTATGCAATTTTAAGAAAAGCTCAAGATTTACCTGTTGAAAAACAAAAAGAATATAGAGATAAAGCTTTAAAGATTGAAGAAGAAATTCAAAAAATGAATAATGATATTGATTCATATAAAGATAAATTATTCACAAAAGAATCTAAAGAATTAAAATCAGATGAAGATAAACTTGCTGAATTAAGAGATAAAAAAGCAGCTCAAGAAAAAGTTGTTGCTGAATATAAAGAAGAACCTGAAATGCCAGAGCCAAAACCAATGGTAGAGGTAAATAAGACATATTTAGACGAAGCAGTAAAAACAAGAATTGCTGCGTTAGAAACAATGATTGCAAGTAGAGAAGCTGTTTTAATAGGATATGGTGATAAAGCTAATCCAAATAGAGAACAACAATTACAAGAATGGAAAAGAGAACTTTCAGATATTAAAGCTGGTAAAATATATGATTCTTTAGTTGAAGAAGCAAAACAAAATGAAAAAGCTGATTTAAAAATTAGAATTTCAAATCGTGAAGCAATGATAGCTGGTCGTGGTGATTCATTAAATCCAATGAGATTTACAGAGCTTGAAGATTGGAAGAAAAGATTAAGCGAACTTGAAGGTGCAAAAGAAGTTGGAAAAGGAACTGATAAACCTCAAGAAAGAAAAGAAAAACCAGTAGTAGATCCTGAAATTGATATTGAAATTGCAAAATTAGAAAAACAAATTGCTGAAAGAAAAGCAAGATTAGAAGAATTATCAATTAAAGAAAACATTTCATTTGAAAGATTTGAAATTAAAGATGAAAAAGAAATTGAAGATGCAATTAGAAAGACAGAAAAAATAAGTCATAAAGAGCAAAAGAATAGAGAAAAAGAAGAAAGAATCTATTCACAAACTCATTTATCAAGTGCATTAAGACTTCAAACAAAACAAGATTTAATTACAAATGAAAGAAAGATAAGATCTCAACATGTTGAAGATGGATTGTTAAGAATAACAAATAGAATATTAAATAGAAATGATGAAGAAGCTCCAGATTGGGTTAAATCTGTTATTGAATTCGGTGTTGGAATTACAATGAAAGCTAGAAATACTTTAGATAAATGGGTATATGGCGAAGATAGATATGATGCCGAACTTCAAGCAGTAAAAAATTCATCAGTTGTAATAACAAAAGAATCACCAAGAATGGAAGGAAATAAAACAATAACTCCAGTTGGTCAAAAAAATGTTACATTAACAAATAATCCAAAATTAAAAACAAAAGATCCAAATTCAATCGATGAAAGAGATGAAGAAAGATAAAAAAGCAAGCGCCTAAAATTTTAAAAATAGGCGCTTTTTTCTTGCTAAAATAAAATAATAATGATAGAATAAAACAAACATATTTTTGCTAAAGCTAGGAGAAATAAATTGGAATTAAAGGGACATATTGAAGAGTTTATATACCAAAATGAATCGAATAGTTATTCCATAGCTGTATTTGTTTTAGAGAGTGGATTAGAAGTAATTACAGTAGTTGGATATTTACCTTTTATTGCAGTTGGAGATACATTAAAATTGACTGGAAAAATGGTTGTTCATCAAGAATATGGTGAACAATTTAAGATAGAAAGTTTTGAAAAATTAATGCCAGAGACTGTAGAAGCACTTGAAAAATATTTAGCAAGTGGAACAATAAGAGGAATAGGACCAGCTACAGCTAGAAAAATTATAGAAAAATTCGGAGAAGAAACATTAACAGTATTTAAATTTGAACCAATGAGGCTTGCTGAAATAAAAGGCATATCAAAAGATAAAGCTTATGAGATTGGTGAAGAGTTTAATGAAAAATGGGAAGTTTGGCAAATAGTTAGCTTTTTAGAACAGTTTGGAATAGGAGCTAATAACAGTAAAAAAGTATATGATGCATTAGGAGTAAATGCAGTAGAAAAAATACAAGAAAATCCATATATATTAGTAGATATTGTATATGGTGTTAATTTCAATAATATAGATAAAATAGCTATGCAAATAGGAATACCATTGGATAGTGATTATAGGATATCAAGTGGTATTAAATATGCGTTATTGGTAGCTAGTTATAATGGTAATACATGTGTGCAAAAAGAAAATTTAGTAACATATGTAAAAAGTATTTTAGAAGTTGAAGAAGATAGAATTGAAGATTGTTTAATTAATTTAAATGTAAAATCGGAAATTCATGTAGTTGAAACAGATGAATCTACATGGGTGTTTTTAGAACCATTATATAAAGCAGAAAAGAAAATTGCTGAAAGATTGATTGCTTTAAGGGATTCTCAAAATACAAAATTTATGAAGAATTTTGAGAAAGAAATAAAGAAAAAAGAAGATGTATTAGATATCGAACTTTCAGAAAAACAATTTGAAGCAATTAATCAAATTAATGAGAATAATGTATGTATAATTACTGGTGGACCTGGTACTGGTAAGACAACAATTATAAAATGTTTAATTGAAATTTATAAATCACATAGAAGAAAAGTAGTTCTTTGTGCACCAACTGGAAGAGCTGCAAAAAGAATGAGTGAAACAACAGGTGAAGATGCAAAAACAATTCATAGACTATTAGAAATAGGAAAGTTTGAAGAAGATAAATTAGGTAGTATAGATACAGACGTAACACCTGTAGATGCAGATGTATTGGTTGTAGATGAAATGTCTATGGTTGATGTTTTCTTGATGAACTATTTAGTAAAAGCTATTTATTTAGGAACAAAAATAGTTTTTGTTGGTGATCCAAACCAATTACCATCTGTTGGACCTGGAAGTATATTAAAAGATTTAATTGATTCAGGAGAATTTACGACAGTTCATTTAGATAAGATTTTTAGACAAGCTGCTAAAAGTAAAATAATTGTTAATGCACATAATGTTAATAATGGAATTAATTTTATTGGTCAAAAGAATTATGATGAAGATTCTGAAAACGATTTCTTTTACATAAATGAATCTAATCAAGAAAAAATGCTTTATCAAGTTTTATCTTTAAGTAAAGAAAGATTAATGAATTATGGTGATTATGAATTCTTTAGAAATATACAAGTATTAACTCCAACTAAAAAAGGAAAAATGGGAACTAAAGAATTAAATAAAAGTCTTCAAGAAGCATTAAATCCAAAAATAGATGAAATTGAAGAAAAGAATTATGGTGAATTCATCTTTAGAGAAGGTGATAGAATCATGCAAATAAAAAACAATTATGATATTTACTGGGAAAAAGGAAGTAGAAATGATTTAAGAACTTATGAAGCAGGAACAGGTGTCTTTAATGGTGAAATAGGAAGAATTGCCAAAATTGATACTAATGAAAGACAAGTTAAAGTTGAATATGATGATAAAAAAGTTGCATGGTATGCTTTTTCAGAACTTGATCAATTAGAACATGCATATGCAATTACTATTCATAAAGCTCAAGGTAGTGAATTTGATGTTGTTATTTTAGTAGTTCCTCCATCATCAAATATGTTACTTACAAGAAATTTATTATATACAGGAATGACTAGAGCTAAGAAATTATTAATCGTTATTGGTAATAAAAATTTAGTCGAATATATGATAAATAATTGTGATACTAAAAAGAGAAATACAGGTTTAAAAATAAAATTTGAAACAATATAAAGTGATAGCCCTTTAGAAATAAAGGGCTATTTTGCTTAAGTTGACATAATTGTAAAATGCGTGTTATAATAATTATGGACATTTTTTATGGTGGAACACCTTTTATTACAAAGTACGCTAAAGATTGCTGGAAAAGTAATAAGAATAAGGTTGTTGGTACGAAAGATGAAAAATTGTCCTCTGTAAAGGAGGGATTCCTATGAAAGATAATGGAATCTTAGTGTGGTTGAACTTTGGTAAAGGTTCAGTAGAATTTTTTGGTTGCGATGTATATGAATTTGATAGTATGATTGAATACATCGATGTTGACACAAGTAAAACAAAGGAAACTTGTTTCTGTCAACTTGGTGAAGAAAGAATATTATACTCTCTTGATTTTAATCAAATTCCAGCGTTGCGCAGAATATATAATCCCAAAGATTTTACATTAATTGCTAAAGGTGTTGTCGAAGTTATCATTGGTTTAACAACTGGTGAAGAAATTATCTTCAACACTAATTATGATAGATTTTGGATCAACCATTCATTCGACGAAATTCAAATTATTCAACACGAAACAATGTTACTTAAAGTGTAGAAACAAATTAGACTCTTGAAAATTCAAGGGTCTTTTTTGATGCGAAAAAATGTCGAAAGACTCTAAATATTCGACAAAACTACAATTTTTTCTTCGAAGGAAATTAAAGATAAAATGCGAATATTATAAAAGTAAAAAAATATTAGGAGGTACAAATGATAGTAAAGCATTTTATTGAAGAGAAGATTCTGCTTTTTGAAATTATTGAAGAAATTGATCATCATCAAGTAGAAAAAATAAGAGATAAGGTAGACTACGATATTAGTAGACTAAGGCCTATCAAAGTGGTGTTTGATTTTAAAGGAGTAAAATTCATGGATAGTGCAGGAATAGGATTTATATTAGGTAGATATAAGACTATAGATTTATATGATGGAAAAATGGAAATAATAAATGTTAATGAAAAGATAAAAAGAATTTTTGAAATGTCTGGAATACCTAAAATAATAGATGTATTTTATGATGAAAATAATTTAAAACAAATAAGTTAAAGGAGGTACATATGAAAAACGAAATGAAAATAGAATTTATGAGTAAATCAACAAATGAAGCATTTGCAAGAATAGCTGTAGCTGCATTTGTTGCTCAGTTAGATCCAACTATAGAAGAAATATCTGATATAAAGACAGCTGTATCAGAAGCGGTTACAAATGCAATAGTACATGCTTATCAAAATAAGGATGGAATAGTAAAAATAAAATGTTTAATTGAAAATGAAAATGTTGAGATTGAAGTTTCAGATACTGGTGAGGGGATAGAGAATATAGAAGAAGCAAGAAAACCATTGTATACAACTAGATCAAATTTAGAAAGAGCTGGAATGGGATTTACTATAATGGAAAATTTTATGGATACATTAAAGATAGAATCTATTGTAGGGCTTGGAACTAAAGTTACAATGACTAAAAAATTAAAAAGAGAAATTAACTAAAGATAAATCCTAAGGGGGACGGTGTGAAAGAATATGATAAAGAACTTATAGTATGTGCAAAAAATGGGGATAAAGAATCGATGATGAAATTATTAGATGAAAATCGAGGATTAATTTGGAAAACTGTTAAAAAGTTTTATTTTTGTGGATATGAAAAAGAAGATCTATATCAAATTGCATGTATAGGTTTTATAGAATCTGTGAAAAGATTTAATTTTGATTTTGGAGTAGAACTTTCAACATATTCAGTTCAATATATGTTAGGAGAAATAAAAAAGTTTTTAAGGGATGATGGTATGATAAAAGTTAGCAGAAGTGTTAAAGAATTGGGGATAAAGATAAATGAGCTAGAAAGGATTTATAGATTAAAAACAGGTGATAGCCTAGATAATAAGGCAATTTCAAAAATTTTAGAGTTACCAGAAGAAGTTGTAAAAACAGCTAGAGATGCAAGTAAAAAAGTAGAATCAATAAATGAAAAGATTGGAGAAGATGGTGATGAGATAGTTGACTTTTTAAAAGATAAAAAAGATGAACAATCTAAAATAGTGGATGATTTAACAGTAAAGGATTTGATTAGTAAATTAAATGAAAGAGAAAAGTTAATAATTGATTTGAGATATTTTAAAGATAAAACACAATCACAAGTTGCAAAGATATTAGGAATATCTCAAGTGCATGTATCTAGAATTGAGAAGAAGATATTATTAGATTTTAAAGGAAAATTATTAGTGTAATTTGGAGTGATTATGAAAAAGATAATTATATATTTACTTTGTATTGTACTTTGTGTAATTATAATTCCGGTTATATTTACAAAAGAATTTAAAATAGAAGAAACAAGTAAAGATATACCATTTGATTATGGTGAATATAGTGTAATTAAGCTTTTACATGTTCAAGATGGAAGTGTTGAAGAACTAGATTTAGACAAGTATCTTTATGGAGTTGTTGCTAGTGAAATGCCAGCAAGTTTTGAAATAGAGGCATTAAAAGCACAAGCTGTTGTTGCAAGAACATATACAATTTATCAAATGATAAACAATTCTAAACATGAAAATGCAAGTATTTGTGATAGTTCATTATGCTGCCAAGCTTGGATAAGTAAAGAAAATAGATTTGCTAGATGGGAAGAGTCTAAATCAAATAACTATTGGAATAAAATTTTAGAAGCTGTAAATGAAACAAAAGGGAAAATAATTTATTATAAAAACAATCCTATAAATGCGTTCTTTCATAGTAATAGTGGAGGGACTACAGAACTTGCAAAAAATGTATGGGGAGGAGATTATCCATATTTACAATGTGTAAATGTTGATGGAGAAAATAACTATTCTTCATATTCTTCGAGTGTAAGTATTATGAAGGATAAGTTGGTTGAAATAATGTTAAAAACATATCCAGATTTTACGATAAATTTTGGAGAATCTGATTTTATAAAGATTAATTCATATACAGAATCAGGTAGAGTAAAAGAAATGAAAATAGGCAATAAATTATTATCTGGAGTTGATGTAAGAAAAATATTTTCATTAAAATCTACTAATTTTAATGTTAGTGTGAAAGACGATGAAATTGTATTTTCTGTTATAGGTCATGGACATGGTGTTGGTTTAAGCCAATGTGGAAGTGATGTTTTAGCAAAAGCAGGAAAGAATTACGAAGAAATAATTAAATATTATTATAAAGATATAGAAATACATGAATAATTTTGAAAAAAGTGTAAACAATTATAATAATTATTAAATTTGGAGGATATATGGGAAAACATTTAAGAGATGAACGTGATTCAAAAAATATGGTGTATATTTTTGGTGGTGCACTTTTTTTATCAATAGTTGTTTTTATTGCAGTATTTAATACTTATGATTCTTCATTAAAAAAAGAAGCTGCTGAAGAATTATATAGTTTAGAAATGAAAAATGCGATTGTATCAAATGAAGATTTAAAATCAGTAAGTTATTCAGAAGATAAAACAGTATCTTCAAGTATTAATGAAGTAAATGAATCTAAATTAAAAAATGAAGTTAAAGTAAGAAATATTGTAAGTAAAAATCCAGTTGAAGCTGTTGTAAAAAAGGAAGCAACTAACACTAATACAAATACAGTTAATAATGCTGTAAATCAAACTAATACAGTAGTAAATGAAGTTAAAGAGGAACTTAAATTTATAGCACCAGTTTCAGGAGAAATAATAAGAGACTTTGCTAAAGATACATTAATATATTCTGAAACTTTAAAAGAATGGACAACTCATTCAGGAATAGATATAAAAGCAGATAAAACAAGTATTGTTGTAGCATCAGAAAAAGGTGTTGTTGAAAGTATAAAAAATGATCCTCGATTTGGACTTACAGTTATAATTAAACATTTAGGTGGATTCAAAACAATTTACTCGAATTTATTAACATCAGAATTTGTTAGTGAAGGAGAAGAAGTAGAGAAAGGACAAACTATAGGAACTGTTGGTGAAAGTGCTAGTTTTGAAATATTAGATGATCCACATTTGCATTTTGAGATTTATAAAGATGGGGAAGTTTTAAATCCAACAATATATATGAAGTAAAGCACTATTTAATAGTGCTTTTTTCTAATCTATTAGATAAATTATATTGAAAAAAATATTTGCTTATGATAAAGTATATATATGTAATTTTACGAGTTAAGAGGAGAAATAAACAATGGATAAAAAGAAATTATTAACAAAAATATTAGCTGGAGTATTATTAGCAATGATGGTTGTACCAACAATTGCAACTTTAATATTTTATTTAATAGCTTTATAGAATAAATTTTGAGGTGATAAAATATGATGAGTACATCGGTTGATAAAATAAACCAACAATTTATTACAGATATGATTCAAAAATTCACAAATGGAGATGTTGGTCTTTTTACATATTTAACAGTATTTTTAGATATTGTTATTGTTTTATTCATATTAATGAAAGCAGTAACAATGCTTAAGAAAACAAGAGCATGGCAATTATTTAAAGGAATAATGATTATAATAGTTATTACATTCATTAGTGGTGTTTTAAATCTTACATTATTGAACTATATACTAACATCTGTAATGTCTTATGGTGCGATAATGCTTTTAATTGTATTCCAACCAGAATTAAGAAGAGGGTTAGAGCAATTAGGTACAACTAATAGAATTAGTAGAATTCTAGGAATGGATCAAGATTTAATTGCAAAGAAAAAAGAAAATATTTATAAAATTGCAATTGCAGCTGTTGAACTTTCAAAAAGAAAAATAGGTGCATTAATAGTAATTGAAAGAGATATAAAAATTCAAGATATAATATCTACAGGAATAGTAATGAATTCTGAAATCTCTCCACAATTATTAGTAAATATATTCGAACCTAACACACCATTACATGATGGCGCAGTTATTATAAGTGATAATAAAATTGCAGCGGCATCTTGTATGTTACCTTTAGCTGATGATAAAGATATAGCAAGAGAATTAGGTACAAGACATAGAGCTGCGATAGGAATATCAAAAGAAGCTGATGCTTTAGTAGTTGTTGTTTCAGAAGAAACAGGAAGAATTTCAATTGCTAAAGATGGAACATTGATTGCTGATGTTAGAGAAGATGTTTTGAAAAAAATATTAATTAAAAATTTAATTAAAGAACCAATTCATCCAACTAAATTAAGAAAAGCAGAAGATGTTATAAAAGAAAAAGAAGAGAATGAAAATAAATAACAAAATCACACCGAAAGGTGTGATTTTGTTTTATATGTATTTGTATATTGCTTCAGCGAAAGCGCCATCTGTAACTGATGATTTTGTTACATATTTCGCAACTTGTTTTAATTCATCATAAGCTTCATTAACAGCAATTCCAATTCCTGATTCTTTAACCATTTCTAAATCGTTTACGTTATCACCAATAGCCATCATCTCATCTTTTTTAATATTTAAATATTTACCTAAAAAGTTTAATGCTTCATTTTTATTTATATGAGTAGGTGATACGTTGATATATTCATAATCTTTGTTAATTATTTTATCTCTATATTTTCCACGTTTATTAATATATGTACTAACGATATTTGAATTGATTGTAAGTAGTCGTTGAAAGCTTTCTAAAGAAGTAGATTCTGTTGTTATTACAGCAGAAAAAACTTCAGGTTTATAAGTTTCAATATATTGTAAGATGTCTTTTACAATATTAAATTTTAAAGCTTCAGTAGAGTTTTCATTTTTTAGTAAGAAGTTTCTTAAATCCATATATTTTAATTCTTCAGTTATTATTTCATTATCAGTGTATAGATGTATATGAAAATTATATCTTCTAGCTAGAGTTGTAATGAATAATAAATCTTTTTGAGTAAGAATATTTCTTAATAATTCTTTACCGTTTCTTAAATCTATTATTTGTGTACCATTACCGAAAACTCCAAATGTAGCATTAAATTGTTCGCAAACTTTTTTTGAAACAGAATATGATTTTCCAGTGCAAACAGCAAAGGGGATATTCATATTATGAATTTTAGAAACCGCTTCAAAGTTTTTACGAGCTATATGATTGTCTCTATCTATAATTGTGCCATCTAAGTCGCTAGCAACTAGTTTTATCTTCATGTTAATTGTTTTCCTAATCTCAACTTATTCTATCCTTAGTTTGATACAAAGTGTACTGTGTTGTCTGGATAGAAGGATGTATTTTTTGCCTTTAGTGAAAGTATACTGTATGGTTGATATGTATATTCTGAATTGATTTTGAAATCGATATCAACTTCATAAACAGTGTCGATATAATCAAGTGTTCTAGTAATTTTTGCAGTTGCATGATATGTACCATCTTTTGATTTTTCTGCAACTTTTAAATCAGAAACTTTATAAGCTTCTTTTTGAAGTATACTAATATCTTTACCATATAAATAAGATTTTGTACTTAAAGCATAACCAATAATATTATTATATGATGGGATATGTTTTTCTGGTAAATCTCTACCAGTTAATTCTTCAATATATTTATGCATATTAGCTACTGTTTGTGCGTATTTTGTATCAACATCCATACCAGAAGCATTTGAATGTGTATTAAAGTAATTTTTTGTTATAGCAAGAAGAATTGTATTAGACTCTAAATCTTCATTATTATCTTTGATTCTGTTGATTCCTAAAGCATATTTTTCTAATGTCTTTGTAAATTCTTCTATATTAAATTCATTAGTATAATCTTTTTCAACAGTAGGAACTTTAGTAACATTTGCAATAGTTACATTATTTGTTACTTTGTTTTCTGCTGCTGTATTATCTACTGTATTTGCAACTGTATTAGTTTGAGTATTTTCAACTGCTGTATTAGTATCAACAACATTTGTATTTGTGTCATCTGTTATTTCATTTCTATCAACTTCAACAACATCGTCAATTTCAGATTTATCTTCTTCATTATCAAGTAAAACAGATGATGAGCTGATTGGATCTTTTTCTTCTTGTTTTTCTGGTTTTGCTTCTCTAGGGAATAGAGTTAAATAAATATTGCAACCAACAGATATTAAAAGAAGGATAATTAAAAGTAATATAACTTTCTTTTGTTTATGAGTATATTTATCAGCTTTTATTTTTGTTTTTTCAAGATATTGTTCAAAGCTATCTAAAACTGGTTGACTTACTATTTTATCTTCATGAAATACTCCTTTAATGAAGGCGTCTTGGTCTGCATGTAATTTATCAAAATTATCCATTATAAATCAACCTCCTTATTTTTAATCATTTCATAAATTTTAATTCTAATAGGTTTTAATTTAGAATTTACAGAAAATTCTGAAATTTTTAAAACTTTAGAAATTTCTTCTGGAGTTAAATCTGCATAATAGTATAAAAATGCGATTGGTCTAAATCCTTCTTCAATACTTGTAATATATTCTTCAACAACTGAAGATCTACGATAAGCTTGATATTCAGCGTTATCAACCATAGATTCTGTTGAAGTGATTTTATCACCAATATTTACAGAAAACTCTTTATTTCTTATTTTTCTATCAACGTCTTTTGCATATTTTTGTTTTAATTCTGCTCCATAAATAATAATTGTTCTTAAAGTAGAGCATAAAAAGTCTTTTTCTGTTTTGCAGTTAACAATTTCTTTAAATGCTTTAGAAAAAGAATATTCTAAAACAGTATAAACATCTTTGTCACTGAAAAAGTATAGTCTAGCTGCTTTGTAAAAAATATGATTGTATTTTTCAATAAGGCTATTAAATGCTTGTTTATTAGATTTTTTTACTTCTTGTAATAGTTCCATAAGCGTCAAACCTTTCTATAAAAATTAATAATATTTTGGGTAATATTATTATACAAATAATATCATAAAGTGCTATTTTAAACAATAAATGCTATTAAAATGAAAAACAATTAAAATAATTGTAATATTTGGGAAAACATAAGGAATTTTGACTTTTTTGTCGAATAATATATTATAGAGGTATATTGGAGGTGGTTTCTATGAAAGAGAAAGAATACACTTTAGGAAACATCATTTCAGTATTTGCATTTTTTAATGTATGTGCATTAATTATTGCAGCATTAGGATACCTAGGATCTATGTAACATAAAAATTAAGTAAAAAGATAAAGAGAATTAACGTGGTAAAATGATTTTACGACGCTGGTTCTCTTTTTGAGTTTTTTGGAGTATTGAAATAAACGTCAAAACATAGTATAATTAACTAGTTGAAAGAAAAAATGGAGAGATAATTAATTATGAGAAATATCAAATTAATAATTGAATATGATGGAAAATCATTTAATGGTTGGCAAAAACAACCAACAAAATTAAATATACAAGGTGAAATTGAAAAAGCGATAGGAGAAATTACTGGAGAAACAATTGAATTAATAGCTTCAGGAAGAACTGATGCAGGAGTGCATAGTTTAGGTCAAACAGCTAATTTTAAAACTGAATCAAGTATTCCAGTTGAAAAATTTCCAATAGCTATAAATTCAAAATTAAAGAAAAGTATAGTAATAAAATCAGCTGAAGAAGTAGAAGAAAGATTTCATAGTAGATATTCAGTTATTTCTAAAAGATATAGATATACAATAAATAATTCAAAATATGGAAGTGCAATTTATAGAGATATGGAATATCATTTTCCTATAAAACTAAATGTAGAAGAGATGAAAAAAGCAGCTAAATATTTTGAAGGGGAGCACGACTTTAAAGCTTTTAAAGCAAGCGGAACAAGTAGTAAAAGTAGTGTAAGAAAAATATTTAAAGCAGAAGTAATAGAAAATGAAGATAGAATATATATTGAACTTACAGGAAGTGGATTTTTATACAACATGGTAAGAATTATATCAGGTACATTATTAGATGTTGGGCAAGGTAAAATAAAAGCTGAAGAAATACCAGATATAATATTATCTAAAGAAAGAATGAGAGCAGGTAAAACATTACCAGCTCAAGGTTTATGTTTAATGGAAGTTACATATTAATTAACAAAAATAAGATTGATAGAATATCATATATTAATCCCAAATAAAAGGAGTATTAAATATGAATGTTTTATTAATCTTTTTTGCTATACCAGTAGCAATAATAATTCTTTCAATTATTTTAGAAAAATATTTAAATTGTCCATTATCAGTTGCAGGAATATTTTTTTCGATATTATTAGTTACTGTATTTTATTTAGGAATAACTGCTGAACTTATAGTAGCGTTAATAGTGTATACTATATTATCTTTTATTAGTGCAGTTGTTTTTAGATATTACAGATTAAGAATGGAAAATAGTTGTTATAATAATGATTCTGCATATATAGCAAATGGATGTATGCAATGTAGTAGATATAGATAATTTCTTGAAATGATTTATTAGGCATGATATAATCTTAAAGTAAATATAGATGAGGTGATAAATATTAAAGTAGCAGTTATAGCAGATATACATGGAAATCCAGTTGCATTAAGAGAAATATTAAAAGATGCACAAAAAGAAAATGTTGATGAATATGTTTTTTTAGGTGATTTAGTAAATGATTTTCCATTTGGAAATGAAACTTTAGAAATTGTAAAAAGCATAAGTAATGATGTATTAAAAGGAAATAAAGAACAGTATTTAATTGAATATGATGATGCAAAATATGAATGGCCTAATATTCAATTTAAAAATACAAAATATATGTACAATGAGCTTTCTAAAGAGAATTTAGAATATATTAAAACACTTCCAATGAGTATGTATAAAGAATATGACGGAGTAAGAATTCTTTTTGCTCATGGTGCACCTGAATCAGTTGAAGTTCAAATCCATCCAGAAGATAGTGATTTGATTGATAAATATACAAGAGAATTAGATGCAGATGCATTAATATTTGGACATACTCATGATAAAATGTGGAAAGATGTTGTAAATAATAAGTTAATTGTTAATGCAGGTTGTGCTGGAGTTTCACCATATTATATTGGTGGAGCAGAATATGTAGTTTTAAATATAGAAAATGGTAAATTAGATATAGAATTTAAAGTTGTAAATTATGATGTAGAAGTTTTAAAAAATAAAATTAGAGAATGTGGAATTCTTAAACATGATACAGTTTTAATGAATTTAACAGTTCTAGGAATTGATGGTCATGGAAAAGAAAGATATAGCTTTTTTAGAGAAGCCAAATCTAGAATGCTTGAAAGAAATGGTAAATGGTACCAAGATGATGCTGAAGGAATTTTTAAGTATTTTAAATTGTTTGATGATGATATTTGGCTAGATGTAGCAGCTAAATTCAAAGATATTTTTTCATTTTAAATTAGAGGATGGAGTTATGAGATTAGATAAATTTTTAAAAGTAAGTAGAGTAATAAAAAGAAGAACAGTTGCAAATGAAGCTGCAGATTCAGGAAGAATTGCAGTTAATGGTAAAATAGTAAAACCAAGTTATGAAGTAAAAGTTGGAGATGTTGTAGAAATTAAATTTGGTGATAAAGTATCAAGATTTGAGATTTTAAAAATTCCAACAACTCAAGGAAAAGGTTTAGAAGAAATTATTAAATTATTGTAGAAATTAAAGAGCAAAATGCAATGTTGCATTTTGCTTTTTTCGTTGAAAAGTGTAAAAAAATGTGATATATTTTGAATACAATTTTGTTAAAAAAGGAGCATTTTAGTTATGCCAGATTTTGTTCACTTACATGTCCATAGTGAGTTTAGTTTATTAGATGGAATGTGTAGAATTAAAGATTTACCTAAAAGAGCTAAAGAATTAGGAATGAGCGCTATTGCTCTTACTGATCATGGTGTTATGTATGGTGCAGTAAATTTTTATAAAGAATGTATAAAAGAAGGTGTAAAACCAATTATAGGGTGTGAAGTATATGTAGCACCAAGAAGTAGATTTGAAAAAGATGCGGGAATTGATGATAATTATGCGCATCTTATATTGCTTGCAAAAAACAAAACTGGTTATCAAAATTTAATTAAATTAGTTTCTTTAAGTTTTACTGAAGGATATTATTATAAACCAAGAATAGATTTAGAATTATTAGAACAATATCATGAAGGTTTGATTTGTTTAAGTGCTTGTTTAGCGGGAACAATAAATCAAGCAATTTTAAAAGATGATTTAGAAAAAGCAAAAGAAATAGCTTTATGGCATAAAAATGTATTTGGAGAAGATTATTATTTAGAAATTCAAAATAATGGGTTACCAGAACAAGTAATGGTTAATCAAAAATTAATTATGATTTCAAGAGAATTAGGAATTCCTCTTGTAGCAACAAATGATGCTCATTATTTAAAACAAGAAGATTGGTATAACCATGAAATTTTGTTATGTATTCAAACAGCTAAAAAAATGACTGATGAAGATAGAATGAGATTTTCAACAGATGAGTTTTATATTAAATCACCTGAAGAAATGGCAGATTATTTTTCAGCAGTTCCAGAAGCTATTGAAAATACAGTTAAGATTGCAGAAAAATGTAATTTTGATTTTGAATTTGGTGTTACAAAACTTCCAAATTATGACGTACCAGAAGAATTTGAAACACATGAAGCTTATTTTAGATATTTAGTTTTAAATGGATTAGAAAAAAGATATGGTAAAGATTATTCAGAAGATGTAAAAACAAGAGCTGAATATGAATTAGGTATAATTTCAAAAATGGGATATATAGATTACTATCTAATTGTTTGGGATTATATTAATTATGCAAAATCAATTGGAATTCCAGTTGGACCAGGACGTGGTTCTGGAGCGGGTTCAATTGTTGCATATGCAATTGGAATAACAGATATCGATCCACTTAAATATAATTTACTTTTTGAAAGATTTTTAAATCCAGACAGAATTAGTATGCCTGATTTCGACGTTGACTTTTCTGATGAAAGAAGACAAGAAGTTATAGATTATGTTGCAAGAAAATATGGAAGAGACCATGTTTCTCAAATTATAACATTTGGTACTATGTCTGCAAAAAGTGTTATTAGAGATGTTGGTAGAGTATTAGATGTACCATATAGCGATGTAGATAAAATTGCAAAAATGATACCATTTGAAGTTCATATGACTTTAGATAAAGCATTAGAACAAAATAGAGAACTTAGAGAACAATACGAAAATGATGAAGTAACTAAAAGAATAATTGATATAGCACGTGGATTAGAAGGTATGCCAAGAAATGCTTCAACACATGCTTGTGGAGTTGTTATAACAAAAGATCCTGTTGATACATATGTACCGCTTTGTACAAATGATGGTAACGTTGTAGCACAATATACAATGGTCCTTTTAGAAGAATTAGGTCTTTTAAAGATGGACTTTTTAGGATTAAGAACATTAAGTGTTATTGCAAACTGTTTAGAACTTGTAAAGAAAAATAGAGGGATAGATGTTGTTTTTGATGAAAGAATGAGCGATCCTGAAGTGTATAGATTATGGCAAGAAGGAAAGACATTTGGTATATTCCAGTTTGAAAGTACAGGAATTACAAATTTTATGAAAGAGTTAAAACCAGACTGTTTTGAAGATATTGTCGCTGGAGTTTCTTTATATCGTCCAGGACCTATGGATCAAATACCTAGATATATTAAAGGTAAAATGAATCCTGGTCATAATGAATATACACATCAAAGTTTGGAACCAATATTAAACGTTACATATGGTTGTATGGTTTATCAAGAACAAGTTATGCAGATAGTTAGAGATTTAGCTGGATACTCGCTTGGTAGAGCGGATCTTGTAAGAAGAGCGATGGGTAAGAAAAAGCTAGATGTAATGGCTAAAGAAAGAGAAATTTTTATTAATGGACAAGTTGATGAAAATGGTAATGTAGAAGTTCCAGGATGTGTTAGAAATGGAATTGATAGTCAATCTGCAGATAAAATTTTTGATGAAATGTCAGAGTTTGCTAAATATGCTTTTAATAAATCACACGCTGCTGCTTATGCAGTTGTATCATACAGAACAGCATTTTTAAAAGCTTATTATAAAGAAGAATTAATGGCTGCAACATTAAATAGTTTCTTAGGAAACCTAGATAAAATTCCTGTATATATTCAAGATTGTAAAGATATGGGAATTGAGATTTTAAATCCAAATATTAATGAAAGTGAAACAAAATTTACAGTTATTGATAATAAAATTAGATTTGGTTTAGGTTCAATTAAAAATGTTGGAGTTGCAGTTATAGATTCAATTGTTGCAGAAAGAGAAAAAAACGGACCATTTGAAAGTTTTACATCATTCTGTGAAAGAGTTAAAGATGAGGCTGTTAATAAAAAGTGTATAGAAAGTTTAATAAAAGCTGGAGCATTTGATGATTTTGGTAAAACAAGAGCTACACTTTTAGCTTCTTTTGAAGGAATTGTTGAAAGTATTAATAATGAATCAAGAAACAAGATTGAAAATCAAGTATCGATGTTTGACTTGATGGAAGATATGTCAGAAAATATAGAATTGCAAAAATATACATTTGTTGAAAAAGAGGAAATGGACCAAAGAGAGCTTTTGAGTTTGGAAAAAGAAATGCTTGGAGTTTATATTTCAGGACATCCATTAGATAAATACAGAGCGTCTATTGAAAAACAAGCTAATATTTCTACACTTGATATGATAAAAATAGATGAAGAAGTTCAAGAGTTTGGTGAATCTAAAGAATATAAAGATGGTCAAAATATTAAATTTGTTGGAATTATTTCTAAAGTAAATAAAAAATTTACAAGAAAAAATACAACTATGGCATTTGTTAATATTGAAGATTTTTATGGTTCAGCTGAATTTGTAATTTTCGATAGTGTGTATACAAAATCTAGTCATATTATTGTTGAAGATAATATAGTGCTTGTTGAAGGTAGATTAAGCATGAGAGAAGATGAACCAGTTAAAGTTGTTGTATCAAGCATTAAAGAGTTTTCAGAAAATATTCAAGAACCAGTAAGTGCTCAAAAAATAAAACACATAATGACTTTAAGGATAGATATAACTAATATAACTGAAGAACAAAAATCTAGGCTAAGAGGGGCAATAAAATATTTTGCTGGAGAAAGATGTAATGTAAAAATAGAAGTTGTTGATGCAGGGGTTATAAAACCTTGTGGAGGAATTTTCTTAAATGATAAAGTAAAAGTAATTTTCGAAGAAATTGTCGGAAAAGATAATGTAAAACTAGACTAAAAATCTTGAATTTTTAGTTTAATAAAGATATAATTACAAAAAACAGAAGATGAATATGAATTAATTAAAGGGGAAAGTAATGAGGAAGAATGAAGGCTTGTCTATAATTGTATTAATATTGATAAGTATAATGATTCTTGTTGGTGTTGGAGCTGCGGCTAATTGGGCTTGGAATAAAATTTCTGAAGTAAGAGAAGCAGATACAGAATATAACAAAGAAGAAGTTGTAAGTAACTTAAATATGCTTATTAAAGAAAAGTACTTTTTTGAGTATAAATATGCTTCAGAAAATCATGTTGATTTTTCAGAATTATATACAACAGAAAAAGTAATACAATCGTTAATAGATAATGGACATATAGAACAGCTTAAAGATATAAATGATAATTTAGTTGCAGATCAATATTATATACATCCAGAAACATTAAAAAGTGATTTTTCAGAAAATGAAATAAATGAAAATGGATCTGATAGTAATGGAACTAAATTGTTTAAATTAAAGAAAATAGATGAAAAGTTCATGATATACTTTGTAGATAAGTATGGAGAAGAGGAAGAGCTTGGTGAACTTATAATATTTCCAGAAATTAAATAAAAAAATAACGCTTCACTTTAAATGGGTGAAGCGTTTTATATTGTTTATTATTTATTTAATCCGTATAAATCTTGCTCTACTAAAAGTTTTGCTCTTTTTGCTGTTTTGCTATTATCTGAATTTAAAGATTCTTCTAAGAATTCTGGATGATCAATTAAAAATTGTCTCATTGAACCCATTTGATCTTTTTTGAAATCTCTTAACATTTGTAATTGTTTTTCATTAATTATTCCAAGTTCTAATGCTTTAACGAATAATTCATCATTTATTTTTAGAAGTGAAAGAACTTCTACACCACAATCTGTAAGTACTTGTGTTCCACCATCCATTCTATCAATAACAAATATTGACCAAAGGATTTTTGAACCTAAGTTTTCGATTGCTGGAATCCAAGCTCTAGTAAAGCTTGCTGATTGATTTAAAAGGTCAGCTACATGTAAGAAATTTTTTCCTTCAATTTTTTCAACTGGAGTATTTACTGTAAATTTATAATCACTTTCAACTGTTGATAAATCTTTATAAATTGTTACGTGTGGTTTTTCTAATATGTATGCAATCATGTTAGAGAAGAACCAATCTCTTCTTTCACCACCAGAGATATAATCGATTTTTTCAACATCTACTGTTTCTTTTATATATTCTACCATTGCGTCAATTGTTGTTTTGTATATTTCGTTAGAATTATAATGAGCTAATACTTTTTCAAAAATATGAGCTGGT
>JAZLBY010000021.1:0-41449 GCA_045613965.1 Candidatus Scatovivens sp. | reverse complement strand
TATTAGTTGAAATAAACTTGAAATGAAATTAAATATCTCGCTTAGGTATATAGAAATAATGTATCCAACTATTCCAAGTTTTGGTACAGCAAAATAAATAAAAGAAGTTGAAATAACTAAATCTAAAATATTAATTATCATTACTCCAACCTGTGCATCTAGACCTCTTAATATGCTATCTATAATTGTATCGATATAGATAAAAGTTGCAAGAGGAGCAAGTAGTTTTATATAGATAGAGGCTGTTAGATCTTTGTATAAAAATATTGAAATCTTATTTGAAAAAACAAAGAGAACTATACTAGTAATGGAAGATGCTAGAATAGTTATAAACATTAAAATGTTAGTAATTTTCTTTGCTTTAACATAGTCTTTTTTTGCATAATATCTTGAGAATTCTGGAACTAACATACTTGCAAATGATTTAACTAAAATATCTGGAAAAGTTATTATAGGAAATGCTAATCCATTTATTATTCCATATTGAGATAATGCTTCAATGCAAGATGAACCACTTTTTTCTAAAGATGTAGGAATAATTAATTGTTTTAATGTAGTGAGTCCGGAACGAATGTAAGAAGTAATAGTTACCGGTATAGAAATTCTTAATATTTCACTTGAACTATTAAAATTTTGATCTTCTTTATAATGTTTTTTATCAAGTAAAAAGATGATATATATGTAAATAAATGATACTAGTTCTGATAGTAAATCTCCTAGTATTAAACTAAAACAAGCATAATCTAAACCGCGTGGTAAATAGTAATTAACTAAAATAGCAGATATAAAAACTTTAAATGTATGTTCTATAAATTGTCCAATTGCATTTTTATAAACTCTTCGTACACCAGAAAAATAACCGCTTATAGCAGAAGATAATGAAATAAGTGGTATTGCAAGAGCTACTAAATAAATTACATTGCAAGATACCTTAGAGTGTAAGAATTTTGTGGTTATAATATCTGAGAAAATAAATAAAAGAAAACTGGTTAGTAGACTAGTTATAAGAGTAATAGTCATACATTTATTCATAATAGATTTAATATTGTTTTTTCCGTTTGGCAAGATTTTCTGAAATTATTCTGGTAACAGCAAGATTAATGCCAGATGTTCCAAGAGTAATTGCAAATAGATATATGCTCATTACTAAATGATAGATACCTAAATTGTCAGTTCCGATTTTTGAAGATATGTATGATGTGAAATAAATATCTATACTTCTAAAAATAAGTGAACTAATAAGTAGTGTTAATGAATTGAATATAAAAACTTTAAGTCTTTTCAAGATATACTCCTTTTGAATGATAATTGAAATGTTTTTAAAGTATATGCATGAAGAAGAATTTAAATTATTAAATGAGTGAAATTATATAGATATATTAACAATAAAATAAATATGCCTTCTAGAAAAACGAAAATAAAAAATTAGACATTTTTGATAGAGAATAAACATACTTATGCTTAAATATAGAAAATTAAATTATAGTTGATTTTGAAAAGATGAAAGATGATTTTGAGGTGTTACAAAAAGTTACATGTAGATTTTAATTATAGGAATTTTAAAATATGAAAAAAATTTCATTGAAAAATAAGACTTTTGAAAAATGCTAAAAAAATTTTTGAAAAAAATATTGAAATTGAAATAAAAATGGTGTATATTTTGGCAAATAAAAATATATGCAAAAAATTAAAGTGCATAAAAATAGGATAAACTCAAGATTTGAAAGGGGAGTGGTTAAATTGGATGAGTATAAATCCTTCGAAGAAGTTTATATAGAATATGACAAATTGGTATTCAAAGTAGCAAAGTCATATTTTAAAGATCCAGAAATTGCAAGAGAAATAACAAATGACGTGTGGGTAGAATATGCCGAGGCGCTCCGAAAAACGCGGAGAAAGTTTTTTGATAGAACCATATCGAAAAAATTGGTTGATAAGAGTTGCCAGGAATTTATCCATAAGTCTAATTAGGAGAAATTCAAAATTTAAATTCGAAACAATAGATGATAATCTAGAATTTAATTTGAACTTTATTGACGCGGTAGAAAACGAAAAAGTTAATGCTATAATAGGAATTCTTGAAAATATAGATGTTAAATATAAAATTGTGTTTGAAATGTTTTATATTCAAGATAGAAAAATTTCAGATATAGCAAGAGAACTTGGAATGACAGAATGTGCGGTAAAGAAAAGATTACAAAGAACTAGAGATATCATTAAACAAGAAATGATTACTTGTTTGGTTTAAATTTTTTAATATATATTTAGTATATTAAGTGGTAACTTACAAAAAACGTATTGATGTAAGTTAGCGCTTTTTTTGTTTTAAGGAGAAAATAAATGCGAGCTTATGAAATAAAAGACGAATTAAAATATGATTATAATTATTTTGATGAAGATATTGATAAAAATATTTTTATTGCTGATAAGTTAGCGTTATATCCTTTATATAGAACTATTAATGTAAATAATATGACGCTTGGAGAAGTGTTTCCGATTTCAAAAACATGTGTAGATTTGTTTTGTAAAAAGTGTATGATTAGAAGGAAATTTACATTTGCAGCTTTAGGAGAAAATCATCTTGTAAATGAAGAGAGAAGAGTTGAGAAGATTTGTACAAGAGAAGGGAGCATGGAAAGATTTAAAAAAGTAATAAATGAAAATACATATTTTGAATTTAATGCTAAAGGAGAGTGTGGTCATAAGTTATATATGCTATTTGAAGTAGTAGCAGAAAATATAGTAAGAAAAATTGGACAAACACCGTCTCCAGAAGAATTGGATGAAACTCTAAATAGACCATCAATTAAGATGTTTTTAGAGATGTATAATCGACCGATGTATGAATTTGAAATAAATAGATTGGAAGATGAAGAGATTAAAAAAATAAAGAAAAAAACATTTGCTGAAGTAAATGTTTATAATGAACTAGAAGTAAAAAATAAGATTTCAAGATACGAATGCAATAAAAGTAAAAATTGCATATATGAAAAAGAAAAAAATATTTTAGTGAACTATTACAATATGAAATACAATTTGCCTTATGGCCATGAAGCAGAGTCAGGCGAAGAGATTGCGCTTATATATTTTGATTTAGGGAATTGAGTTTTTTCACACAATGAGCACAGCTTATTAACAGAAAATTTGATAAATTTTCATGAAAAAAACACTCAAAAAATCGAGATTATGTGTATAATAAGTTTACAAATTAAGAAAAGCATAGATGCTTTTTAAAGTTTGAACTAAACGCGTTAAAAATCTTTTAAGAAGATAGACCTGGGGGCTTTGCACAGGTCTGCTTTGCTTTTTTATGAGTTCACAAAATGAACAAGAATTGGTAACAAAAAGTTTTTATAACTTTCACATAAAAAACACTAATGAAAATGTAGTTAGTGATATAATTCTTTCAAATCAAGTTAATAAAGAGAGAAAGGATTATAGGGTGAGGTTATGGATGAGAAAACTGTAAATGAAATTAAAAATTATGAATTCAATAATTATAATAATAACGCTATGAACTTTCACAGTGATTCATATTTTGATAATTAAGATTTCCAAGGTATATTGGATATATTGTATTTTTGTTTTGAAAGCTTTGAATATATGTTTTTTCAAGGCTTTCTTTTTTGTTTTTATGAAAGGTTTTAAATATAAATTTAACTTCAGATAGATAAAATTATTTTTGAGAGGAAAATAAAATGGATGCAGAATGTGAATCTGTAAAAGGGATAGAAAAACAAAAAAATGATAATGTTAAATTAAATATAAAATCAAGGATTGATTTGTTTGAAAAGAAGATTAGAGGGAGAAGGATATTAAGGAAACATAGGAAAAGAATTGATAATAAATGGCTTTTTGATTTGCAAAAATCTAAAAGAGAAGAGATGAAGATTTTAAAAGAAATGAAGAAACAAAATATTGATGAAGATTTTGGATTTTCTTATAGAACATGGAAATTTAAAGATGAAATTTTAGGTTTTAGTAAAATGAAAATGATTAATAGAATTTTACTAAGAGAAAAAGCACCAGTAATACGAAGTACAGATGAGAAGTTGTTCGGACATATAAAAGATGAGTATAGACGAAGAGTAAGATGGATAGAAGTTAAACAACAGATAAGACTTGAAGTTGAAAAAGATTTATTAAAAGTTAAAATAGTTAAAATGAAAGCACTTTTTATAGTTTTTATAATAGGTGTTAGTATGGTGTTTTGGCAACTTGCTACTGCACAACCAGTTAATAGAATTGTAGATGGTAAAATGGTACAAGTAGATATTGAATATGGCGAGCATCATGTATATGATGAAGTGACTGGAAAGCTTACAAATCATGGGAAAGCGGACTATATTAGAATTGGTTTTCTAATTATAGGATATGCGATTTATTATTTACCAAAAGACATTAAATTGTATAAGAAAATTCGACGTCTTTGTAAAGATGGTGTTTTAATGGATAAGTATGATTTTTATATGGAAGATGATGATTATTCTAATGTGTTTAAAGATAATATTGATTCTGAACTTACAAAAATGGAAAAAGAAGTTGAACAATTAGAATATGAAAAAACTAAACGCACATCAGTAAATGTTGGTGTGTAAGAAATGTTGAAAAAACAGGGATTTTTTGGTATAATTGTTGAAGAATATATAAGGGATTAAATAGTATGAAAGAGAAAAGATTTCAAAAAATATATGTAGAAATTACCAATAGATGTAACTTAAAATGTTCTTTTTGTTTGGATGGAAAAAGACAAAAACGTTTTATGACTATTGATGAATTTAAAGTTGTTATAAGAAAAATAAAAGAGTTTACTAATCTTATTGCACTTCATGTAAAAGGTGAACCACTTCTTCATCCAGAATTAAAAGAGATTTTAAATATATGTTATGAAGAAGATATTTTAGTAAATATTACAACTAATGCTACACTTTTAGAAAAAAGATTAGAAACAATATTAAGTTCTAAAGCAGTAAGACAACTTAATTTATCATTACATAGTATTAATAAAAATGAGAATACAAAACTTTATAATGTTGATTCATATTTAGAAGAAGTTTTTAGAGTATCAAAAATAATATTAAATAATTCTAATATCATAATTTCATATAGACTTTGGAATCTAGATTCATTAGAAAATAATGAAGAAAATGAAACTATTTTACTTAAAATGCAAGAAGAATTTAATGTTGAAAATTTATTTGAAAGAGCCAAAAAAGAAAGTTTTGTAAAACTAGCAAAGAATGCATTTTTAAATCAAGATTATGAATTTGTTTGGCCAAGTATGGAAAATGAAATTGTATCTGAAGAGGGAACTTGTCAAGGATTAAGAAGTCAAATAGCAATTCTTTCAAATGGAGATGTAGTACCATGTTGTTTAGACCAAGATGCTAATATAAAACTTGGAAATATATTTGAAGAAAATATGGAAGAAATATTAGATAAAGATCTTGTAAAAGAGATTGTTAGTGGATTTGAAAAACATAAAATTATACACAGTTTTTGTAAAAGATGTGGATTTAGATGTAAATTTGACAAATAGTAAATGAAAGAAGAAATATGATATGAATAAGCCTACAAAAGTATTGATTATTATTGGACTTGTAATTTTTTTATTGTTTGGAACGCTTGGAAGTATAGGATTTTTAAGAACATGGATAAAAAAGATAACAATAAAATTAATAGTGAAAATAAAACAAGCTTTGTAAATGAATTAAATTAGTTTACATATAATTTTTATAAAAAATGTTGACAGCATAAAAAATGTGTGCTAAAATTTAAAACAATTAAATAATTCTGTTGTTGGTTAACCCCAATGACTATTGGTAGAGGTCGCGAGATTTAAGAGTAGAATAAGTTAAGTGGAAATAGACTCCTATACTTGTTTGAAAGGAATGATCGCCGAAGTTGTATTTATAAGTCTATTGTAAATATCGCTGGGACATTGCAAAATATGTAATGAACTGTCACTTATGTGGAGCGCTATCTAGAAACGAATGGTATAATTATGATTTATTATACTTTATTTTGATATTTATTTTGTAAAAGATAAAGATTCGTGAATGTTCTATATAAGTAGTCATTCACGAATTTTTTGTTTTTAGGAAATCTTGAAACAAGAAAGCTTCAACTTAACAAAATAGCAGATTTATTTAAAATTATTTTTAAGGGAGGTTTTCTTATGAGAAGAATTTTAAGAAACGTTTTAATTATAGCTATGTTAATAGCTGGATGCATTTTATTAACAGGATGCGCATCAAATGAAAATGAGAATGTAGCAGGAGAAGGAGCTACAAAAGTTTTAAGAGTAGGTATGGAATGTGCATATGCACCATACAACTGGGCACAAAGTGATAATTCAAATGGAGCTGTTCCAATTGCTGGAAGTACAGAATTTGCTTATGGATATGATGTAATGATGGCAAAATATTTAGCAGAAAAAATGGGATATACATTAGAAGTTCATCAAATAGATTGGGATAGCTTACCAGTTGCTCTTCAATCAAATAAGATAGATTGCGTTATTGCAGGACAATCTATTACAGCTGAAAGATTACAAACAGTTGACTTTACAACACCATATTATTATGCATCAATTGTAGGATTAACAAAGAGTGATTCAAAATTTGCAAATGCAACAGGACTTGCAGGTTTAGAAGGTGCAACATGTACATCACAAATTAATACAGTTTGGTATGATGTATGTTTACCACAAATAAAAAATGCAAATATTTTACCAGCTATGGAAGTTGCATCACAAATGCTTGTTAGTTTAGATTCAGGAAAAACAGAATTAGTTGTAACAGACATGCCAACAGCAATGGCTGCAACACAAGTTTATAAAGATATGAAAATTTTAGACTTTACAAATTCAGATGATAATTTCAATGTATCAGATGAAGAAATTAATATTGGTATTTCAGTTAAAAAAGGAAATAGTGAATTATTAACAAATTTAAATAATGCGCTTGCAACATTAACAGTAGAAGATTTTGAAAGAATGATGAATGATGCTATAAAAGTTCAACCACTTTCAAATTAATAGTTGAGAATATAAGAAGGGGAAGATAATATATGAGTTTACCAGAAGATTTTTTCGGTAGAATTGTTTTTATTATTCAAAATTATGGAGAATCACTTTTAAAAGGAGCAGGAACAACACTTATTATTGCTTTAGTAGGAACAATAATAGGATGTTTAATAGGTTTGATTGTAGGAATTATTCAAACTATACCTGTAAGAAAAAAAGATAATTTTTTGAAAAAATTGATATTAAAAACATTAAAGTTAATAATGGATATATATGTAGAAGTTTTTAGAGGAACTCCTATGATGGTACAAGCAATGTTCATATACTATGGTTCTGCAATGCTTTTTGAAATAAATATGGATATGTGGTTCGCTGCATTTTTTATAGTATCAATTAATACAGGAGCATATATGGCAGAAACTGTAAGAGGAGGAATATTGTCTGTTCCAGACGGTCAAACTGAAGGAGCTAAAGCAATCGGTATGAATCATTTTCAAACAATGCTTTATGTTATATTACCACAAGCAATTAGAAATATAATGCCACAAATAGGAAATAATTTAATTATCAATATTAAAGATACTTGTGTACTTTCAGTAATTGGAACTGTTGAATTATTCTTTGCAACAAAATCTGTAGCTGGTACATATTATACTTTCTTTGAAGCTTATACAATAACAATGGTAATGTATTTATGTATGACTGTATTTTTATCTAAACTTTTAAGAATAGTAGAAAATAAATTAAATGGGCCAGAGGATTATTCCCTTGCAACAACAGATACTCTTGCATATACAAGTGGTCTATTAAAATATCCTTCAAAAAAGGAGGTGGATTAATATGAAAGATAATATAATAACAGTTAATCATCTAATGAAATCATTTGGAAAAAATGAAGTATTAAAAGATATAAATTTTTCAGTACAAAAAGGTGATATAACAACAATAATTGGAGCTTCAGGTTCTGGAAAATCTACATTATTAAGATGTATTAATCTTTTAGAAAATCCAACTCATGGAGAGATCTTTTATAAAGGTGAAAACATTTTAGAAAGAAAAGATGAATCTGAATATAGAACAAAAGTTGGAATGGTTTTCCAAAATTTTAATCTTTTTGAGAATATGAATGTTTTAAAAAATTGTATGATTGGTCCAGAGAAGGTATTAAATGTATCTAAAGAAGAAGCAGAAAAAAGAGCTAAATTATATTTAGAAAAAGTAGGGATGCTTCCTTATATAAATGCAAAACCAAAACAATTATCAGGAGGACAAAAACAAAGAGTTGCGATAGCAAGAGCTTTAGCAATGGAACCTGATGTACTATTGTTTGATGAACCTATATCAGCATTAGATCCACAAATGGTAGGTGAAGTTTTGTCTGTAATAAAGGCACTTGCCGAAGAAGGTTTTACAATGTTAATTGTTACTCATGAAATGCAATTTGCAAAAGATATATCTAATCATGTTGTTTTTATGCATAAAGGAATTATTCTTGAAGAGGGAACATCTGAAGATATATTTGTAAATCCAAAATGTGATGAGACAAAAGAATTCTTAAGTAGATTTATTAATGCTTAAAATTTATATAAAAGATAAGAGGCTTATTTTAAATAAGCCTTTTATAATTTTTAAAATTATAGTATAATGGATAAAGATTTTTTAGGAGAATAAATATGGGAATTATAGAACTTGTACTAATCGCAGTAGGACTTGCAATGGACGCGTTTGCCGTATCTATTTGTAAGGGATTATCAATGAAAAAAATGGATTGGAAAAAAGCAGGAATAATAGGTGCGTATTTTGGAATTTTTCAAGGTGGTATGCCACTTGTTGGATATTTATTAGGTGTTGGATTCCAAGAAAAAATTCAAGCTGTTGATCATTGGATTGCGTTTGCATTATTAGCATTTATTGGTGGAAATATGATAAAAGAAGCTTTATCTAAAGATGAAGATGAATGTAACGATAGTGTTGATTTTAAAACAATGATAGTTTTAGCAATAGCTACTAGTATAGATGCGTTAGCAATTGGTGTTACCTTTGCATTCTTAAAAGTAAATATACTACTTGCAGTATTATTAATTGGAATTATTACTTTTGTAATATCTATGATTGGAGTAAAAATTGGAAATGTATTTGGAGACAAATATGAAAAGAAAGCTGAATTTGCAGGTGGATTAATATTGATATTACTTGGACTAAAGATATTACTTGAACATTTAGGAATATTAGTTTTATAAAATAGATGCAGAATATTTTAATATTCTGCTTTTTTATTTAAAAAATTTTAAATATATAGTATACTTATTGTGTAATTAAAAATAGAGGTAAAACATATGAAGAAAATGATGACTTATATAATTGCAGCAATTATGATAATGGCTGCTTTTATGGTTGTGTATGATACGTTTTTGTATAATGATAAAACAATGGAAGCTTGTTTAAATGAAGATTTGGCTGCTATTAATGCTTTGAAACAAGAAGGTATGAGAGTATTGATGATTGGTGGTAGTAATACTGATTACAATATTTCAGAAATATCAATGGGATATTTTATAAGAACAGAGCATGACGAAATAATAATCATAGACGGAGGATTAGAATTCGATTATGATGAAATAAAATTATTAGCAGATTCATATGCTGATGGAATAATAGATCATTGGATATTGACAAATGCATCTAAAGAACATAGTGGAGCTCTAGTTAAGTTTTTAACTGAAGATAATAGACTTACAATTAAAAATCTACATTATAAGTTAATGGATGAATCTTGGTATAAAAAGTATGATAAAGCTGGATATAATGAAGAAAAGAAACTTTTGGATGCAATAGCTTCAACAGATAAAGTAATAAATTATAATATTTTTACAGAAGATTTTTCTTTAGAAAGTGATAATATTAAATTTGAAGTTTTAAAAGTTCCAAATGGTAGTGAAAAAAATATTAAAGATACAAGTGTTGTAATAAAATTAACTGCTCAAGATGTAGATAAATCTATGATATTTTTAAGTGATTATATTAAAGATGATCTAAAGGATTTAGGAAAAAAATTAGAAGCTGATGCTGTTCAATTGGCTAATCATGGAGATGGGGGAAGTAAAGAGGTATATGAACTAATAAAACCTAAAGTAGCGTTTTATAACGCTCCACTTTGGCTGTATTTAAATCAAAGTAAAGATGGAACTAAAAAATTAAATTATAAAACAGAAGTTGTAAATGAATGGCTTGAAGAGTTAAAGATTGAAGAAACATATCTTGCAGGTGACTGTAATCAATTAGTTCATTTTCAAAAAGATAATATTAAATCAAAATAGTAAAATAATTTAAAATAAAGGCGATGCTGAATAGGCATCGCCTTTTGTTGACATTTTTTATAAATGGTGTTAGTATTACAACATGTAAAAATATGAATCTCCAGATTAACGTGGACTTCCAATTGTTAATCGCAGGCTTTTTGAGCTAATACTTTTGAAAGGAGGAGATTCATTGTGCAAGAATTCAATTTAGCACAATTTATTATTCTTACGGTGTTGCAATATCTTGGTATTGCGCTATATTTTTTCTTTATAAATCGGATAAAAGTATATTCCAAACAAATTTCAAGAAATGATATGTCGCTTGTAGATAAGTTAAAACGAGCTGAAAAGCTAATGTTTTATTCTCATTTATTTATTGCGATAATTATGATTGTGAAAACAAACTATGAGAACAAAGTCAAGTTTAGCGATATATGCGAACCGTTATGGTTTATTGATGTAGTTTTTATGGCGATTTTTACACTCAGTTTCGTTTGGAGGATATACAAATACGGTTGGGGTTAAGTAAGAATAATGAGAACAGAGCTAGAATTATCCGTGAAGATGGATGGTGCTAGTTCTGTTTTTTTATTATAAAAGGGGAAAAGAGGAAAACAAAAAAGACTATGAATTTCTTCATAGTCTTTAATAATTTTTGTATGAATAACTCCGAATTATCTTTTTGAGAATTGTGGAGCTTTTCTAGCTTTTTTCATACCGTATTTTTTTCTTTCTTTCATTCTTGGATCTCTTGTTAAGAATCCGTTAGCTTTTAATACTGGTCTGAATTCTGAGTTAGCAACATCTAATGCTCTAGCGATACCGTGTCTGATAGCTCCAGCTTGACCTGTAAATCCACCACCAACAACTTTAACTACAACATCATATTTTCCAACTGTATTTGTAACAGCGAATGGTTGGTTAACTATAACTTTTAAAATTTCTGTTCCGAAATATTCATCTAATGTTTTTCCATTAACTGTGATATTTCCTTTTCCAGCCATTAATCTAACTCTAGCAATTGATTCTTTTCTTCTACCTGTTCCTTGGAATACTATATTTTCAGATTTTTTTGCCATCTTATTTTACCTCCCAAACTTCTGGTTTTTGAGCAGCGTTTTCATGTTCGCTTCCAGCATAAACTCTTAATTTTTTGATCATTTGTCTTCCTAATCTTGTGTGAGGAAGCATTCCTTTAACTGCTAAGAACATTGCTTTTTCAGGATTTTTATCCATCATTACTCTAGCTGGAGTTTCTTTCATTCCTCCGATAAATCCTGAATGATGTCTATACATTTTTTGATCTAATTTGTGTCCTGTTAAAACAGCATCTTTACAATTTAATACGATTACGTAATCTCCAACATCTTGATTTGGTGTAAATGTTGGTTTGTGTTTTCCTCTTAATAGTACTGCAACTTCAGCGGCAACTCTACCTAAAGATTTTCCAGATGCATCTACTATATACCATTTTCTTTCAATTTCGCCTGCTTTTGGGCTATATGTAGTATTATTCATGGTAATTAATACCCTCCATTTCAAATTTTAAAATATTTATACTATTAATGTAAATATTCCTTTAATTTAGATAACTACCGGGGAGAAGTTAACCAAATAAATATATATCTACATACAATGCTTAATTATTTTAATACAAACCGAGGTAAAAGTCAAGCTTTTTTTGCTAAAAAGTTGCTAATTTGAGCAACTTTTATGTATAACAATATGAATTATAAATGTAATTTAAATGTAATTGATTGAAAACAGCTTAAAATATATAATTAATTAGTAAAAATATATAAATTTTTAGGTGAAAATTATGAATGATGAACAAATGATGTTAAAGAAAAATGCGTATAAGTTTTATAACTTATCTCATGATGAGCAAATTGCTAAAAAAATACTAGAATACGTAAGATTAAGATTAGTTGAAAATAAAGACTTATTTGAAGATTTAATTAAGATTTGCGGAGAGGAAATAACTTTTGAAGATTTATTAAGTGTTTTTGATGATTCTTCAAAGAATGAATTATATAAGAAGGAAAAGAAATTATCAAAAATAAATGATAATTATTATTCTGGTGTTTATACAACATCTATTGGAACGGTTGCAGTAGAAGTTGATAATACAAAAGATGCACTTAAGTATTTAGTAGAAGCAATAAAGTCGAGAAATTCTGTTACTATATCAGATATTGATTATATGGAAAATGACGTTAAAAATTGTTTGTTATTACTATTTAAGAGTGCACTTGAAAAATTTGGTTTAGATCCTAATTTAATAGATGTAGTACCGTTTGAAGAATGCTATTATGAAAATTTTGATAGGATATTAGTTCTAGATGAAAAAAGAGTTGTATACAATAAAGTTGCATCTGATTCTTTATACATTTATTTAGAAGATAAGAATCTAGAAAGCGCAGCTTATAAAGATATGCTTAAATTTGAAGTAAAAGGTACAAAAGTACATTTACTAAGAGGCGATATTGATGAAGCTATTGATAGAATAAATAGAAAACATTATAAAGCTGCTAGTATATATACATCTAATGGTGATGCTGCATATAAATTTATAAATTTAGTTGGAGCAGATAATGTTTTTGTAAATGCAAGTTTAGAATATGCCGAAAGTTTAGAAACTGGTGAAAGTGAAATTTATCAAAAGAAAAGGATAATGTATCCAGTAAAATAAATGTAGATGAGGATTTTTAAATGGAAAAATTGACTATTGAAAAATTTAGAGAGTTTTGCAAAAGAACTCAAGAAATATATGAATTAATAAAATCAGGTGAAATCGAAAATTATGAAGAAGATGCAATGGATGCATTGGAAGAAGAATTAGAAACTATAGTTACTACAATTAAAGGTAGTGATTTAAGTGAGATACCAGCTGAAGAATGGAGAAACTATGTACCTTTATTTGGTGAGTTGGATTTAGAAGGAACAGGTGCTAATATAGATTTTAATTATATTACTTTTCCAGAAGAAGTTACTTCAGGTCCAGTACCAATAAAATTAAAAGGATGTACAGTAACTAATTTTTCTTTTGATTTAAATAAACATGATTTTTCAGAAGAAAGTTTTGATGAAGCATTTGTTGAAGAAGGTAGTAGAGAACATCCAGAAGCTTTTAAAGGGATGACAATAGAAGATCCTGGAATAAGAGAAAGATACAATAAAAAACAACTTTCTTTAAAAGATATAATTGATGCTAATTTAGGTCATGATGTTGAAATTAGAAGAATGGATTATACAGCACAAGGTGTCGTAAGAAAAATAGGTATTGAAGAAGCTTTAAAAATTGATTATGCAATATTAGAAGATGATGTTGCGTTAGAAGTTTTAGGATATGTATTTTATGATATAGAATCAAAAGAAGATTATTCGTTAGATAAACTAAAAGAAGCAATGAAAGAAAGTGTAAAGAAAGATATAACAAGAACTTATCTTTCAAGTAGAGATTATGCGAAATATGAAAAATCTCCTTATTTTAGAGAAATGCTTCCAGAATACTTTATAGATTTTAGTGAAGAACAAAGTGAGTTAAAAGAAAGATTTATAAAAAGGGAATTAACATTACAAGATATTTTAGATAATAAAGAGGTATTTTTAGGAAAACAATATATAGTTGGATTAGGAAGAACATATGATATTTCTTATTATCATGAAGATTTAAAACAAGAACAGCTAGATTATATATTAATGCAAGAGCCAGAAATAGCTGAGTTTTTAATTGGTGTTAGTCCAAGAAAATTTTTATCAATAACTGAAAGATTAGATTTATCTAAATCAGATGAAGAGAAAACGTCATATTTTAAAACTGAAATAGAAAGAATAATTAGAGAAGAACCAGAATATGTGGATTTTACAGATCCAAAAATATATGACTATGTAAGTTTTGAAGATATAACACTTTCTATGATTACAAGTGAGTTTGATAGAGCTAGAGTTGAATCTTTATTTAAAGAAGAAGGTGCTGTAGAAAAAATAAAAGCAATGGGAATTACACCTGCAGATTTAAAAAGTGGCGATATAGCAAGACTTTTTGATGTGTATGGTATAGATGTAGTTGCAGAATTTGATAGACAAAATGGCGGATTCTTTTCAAAAGATAATTTTGCAAATGCAAAAATGATTAATGATGCGTTTTTCCATTATGCAGGAAATGTGCATGATTTATCTCAAACTATTAATACAAAAAGTCTTGATTTAAAAACAAATAGATATAAAGAGAATGCTACTTATGATGAACCATATACAATGGAAGCATTTGAAGAATCTGTTAGAAGAATGATCGTATTTGGACCAACAGATTGGAACTATGTGGATAGACCTTTAGTTCATAAAGATATTCAAGGTCCATTTAGAGAACATTATCCAGAGCTTTTTGTTAGTGAAACAATGCCAGAAAGATGGCAAGAAGCATTTTATTCAGGAAAAGTATATTTAGATGATATTAAAAATGCTAGTGAAGAAGATAAAGAATCTCTTGTTGAAATATTAAGTAAAGAAAGATTATTAGCATTTAGAAGAGCACCATATAGTGTGAAATTTGATATGTTATCAGCTGAAGCTTTATATGAAATAGTAAAAGAAAACGGTAGTTATATAACAGAAATAAAAGAATTACCTGAAAATATTGGTGAAATGTCACCTGAAGAAGTAAAAGCATATTTTAGAGAAGCTTTAGAAAAAGGAATACTTGATGCGACAATTCCATATGGACAAAATGCACCGGAATATATAAAAGAAGCTCATAGCGAATTATTTATTTCTGATGATGCTCCTGAAGCATTAAAGGAAATGTATTATAGAAGATATGAAAAAGATAAAGAACCTAACGTTTATCATCCAGAAAAAACACCAAAGAGATTGTCTGTTGAGTTACTTGCTAAAAATCCAGAATATATAGAATTTTTAGAAGGAAAATCTTTAGATTATGCTCATATAGATGAAGGTTTTGGATATTTATTGCATCATTTCGGAACAGAGGGAGCAATGTCTTTAATAAAAGAATATCCTGAAGAAATGGCAATAATTGTTAATGCTGGAAGTGATAAAATTCTAAGATTCAAAAATATACTTGAGGAAAGACCAGAATTCTATGCTAAAAAAGAATTAAAAGAGATGGAAGGCTATTCTGATGATGAAATTGAAATGATTTTATCAGGAGTAGATACTCAAGACGAAAGAATTTTAGATGGTAGACGACTTTTAGAATCTAAAAAAGAAAAATTTAGAGAGTTTATTTTAACAACTCCAGGATATGTTGTTCATTGTCCAGATGAAAAATTAGATGATTTTAAATTTACAGAGTTTAAAGAACTTGAAAGAATGAGTAAATTTACTGTATCTGATAACTATAGAAGAGATACTGCAGAACAAATAATTACATCTATGTATTGTTTCTTGGGATATGCTGGGGCAAAAGAAGTATTAAAACTTCCAAAAGTTAGTGAAGAAGAACTTGAAGAAGCAATTAGAACAACAGGTGTTGCTGTATCAGGTATTTATGAAAATATTCATACAGTAAAAGGAAATTTAAAAGTATTAGAAAATTTATTTGATAAGCTTGCACCAAGTATTTCAAATAAAAAAGATACAATGAATGTATATAGATCTTTAAATCAAAAACTTGAAGAAGGTTATACAGGATCTATAGAAGATTTATTAAAAACTATTTTAGAAGAAAATGGTATTAACTTTGATGATACAAAAATTAAAAATGTTTTAAAACCAGCAATTTCTGCTAACGTTCAAGGAAAAATGGAAACAATAAAAGAACCATTTGAAGCATTTTTAAGTGAGAATATTGTAGAAACACCAGAAACTTTAAAATTGTTAACAGATACATATATGTCTGCATTCAAAAGATGTATGACAGAAAAAGAATGTATTGATATGGATTATATTAGAAGTATTCTTGAAAAAGAATATTCTAGAACAAGAGAAGATGGAACTAGTTTTTATTCTCCACATGTTACAGATCACTTGGAAGATTTAATGAGATTTACTGGTGCAGTAAATGAAAATCCAGAACTTGCTTCTATAAATAAATCTGTTGTAGATATATTAAAAGAAGAAAAAGGAAAAATTGGTAAAAACTGGATTAGAAAAGTATTAGAAGTTAAATCAAGATTAACTGATAAAGAATTAGTGGATCTTGAGAAGAAACTTTATGGCGAAGAATCTGGTCTTAAAATAACAACTGATAAATCATTAGAATTAAAAGATAAAACAGAAGAAGGAATTAAAGAAGCATATATAATTCTTAAAGAATTAGAACTTCCTGGAATATTTACATTTGAGAAAGGTGAGATTATGTTTGCTGGATTAACAGCACCATATTCTGAAAACTTTAAAGAATTTTTCTTTGCAAATATGACTGAGATTTTGAGAAAACCAGAATACTATACAGAATTCCAAAAAATGCATGGAAGAATGGATTCAGTAATTCAAGATCCAAATATTTATGCAAGATATAAAGCTGGAAGATATACAATAGATGAATTAATTGATGATATTAATAACATTACTTATAGTAATATTACTCAAGGATATCAAGAACTTGCATATAGAGCTAAGAAATCAGGATTGTCACAAGCTACATTTGACTTAGCTAAAGGTGTGTTTGACAAGATGAGAGAAAGAGAGAAACAAGCAGTACCTCCAGTTGAATATAACGGAAAGAAATATGTAGGAAGAATATTAAGAATTGACGATCCTCTTGCATTAACAATTGGTAATGTTACTACATGTTGTCAAAGATTTGGTGAAGGCCAACCAGGAGAATCATCAATGCTACATTCAGCATTAGAAGAAAATGGTTCGGTATTTGTTGTAGAAGAAGTTGATGAAGCAGGACATGTTGTGAAACCAATAGCTCAGAGTTGGACTTGGAGAAACGGAGATAGAGTTTGTTTTGATAACGTTGAGATACCAAATACTATAATGGGTGAACTTGGAAGAGAACATGCATATGATGCAATATTTGAAGTATATCAAGAAACTGCTAGAAGAATGATAGAGGTTGATAAAAAAGCCTTAGGTGAATTCTTAAAAGCAGGAAAAATTACACAAGAACAATATGATGCATTAGTAATAAAAGAAGTTACTGTTGGTGGAGGTTGTGATGATTTATTAAGAAATCTTTCACCAGAGATAAGGAAAAAATTATTTACTACTAAGAGTGTTAAACCAAGAGAAATGGGTAAACGTTATAAAGGTGTTAATGATCAAGGATTATATGTTGATTCGCATGTACAATATGTAGTTGAACAAAATGAAGAAGCAATTACTTTAGAACATCAAACACCTCCAGTAGATGTTGAAGTTGGTTATACAAAGAGAAGAGAAATTACTAGAAAGAAAGGCCAAGATATACATACAGATTTAGTTGCTAGAATTAAAGAAATGAATGAGCAAGCAGGAGAAGAGACAAAACAACAGAGTGTTATCGCAAGAAATGAAGGAACTTCAATTTCAATAATTGCTAGAATGGATTCTGAACTTGGAGATGCAAAAGATTTAGTTTTATCATATAGTGAGAGTGATGATTGGTATATGCTTGCAACAGAAGATGAACAATCAATAACAGTAAAAGATTCTTTAGTAGTAAGAAAAGAAGGTGTGTCTGAAGAAGAAGTAAAACTTGCTAAATCAGAATATGCAAGAGAACTTTTAGGGTTAGCTAGAATAGCATCTTCAAAAAATAAAAAACTAGTTCTTGATCCAGATAGAGAAGGTAAATTTATTGATTTAGAAAGATTAACAGAAGTTGGTATACTTTCTAAAGATTTTGCTGGTAGAATATCTGTAAAAGATCTTGAAAAATTAAATGAATTAATAGCTTCATTAGATAAGAGAATTGATGAAGGAAAACAAAAACAAGTTGTAGATAATGCAATAATAAAAGATAATACATCTAAAGGTGATGAAGATAGAAGTTAGAATATGCGGAGATGAATAATCTCCGCTTTTAATTTTGAAAAATTTACTTGATTAATATAAAAAATGTGATACAATGTAGCAAAAAGATGTTTGCTAAAGAAGAGTGAGGAGATAAAATATGTTTGCATATGTAAAAGGTAGTTTAGAAGAGATTTCAAGTACTTATGTTGTAGTTGATGTACAAGGAATTGGTTATAAAATATTTATGTCTAATATGTCTATAAATGATATTGGAGAACTAGGACAAATAGTTAAAATACATACACATTATTATGTAAGAGAAGATAATATAAGTTTATATGGTTTCTTAACACGTGAAGAGTTAAAAATGTTTGAGCTTTTATTATCTGTAAGTGGAGTAGGAGCGAAGTCTGCAATAACAATGCTTTCTAATATAACACCAGCAGGATTTGCTTGTGCAATTATTTCTAATAATATTGCTTTACTTAAAAAGATTCCTGGAATTGGACCTAAAACTGCACAAAGAATTATTTTAGAGTTACAAGATAAATTAAAGAAAGAACAAGAACTTACTGGTAGTTGTGAAGTTAATTTACCTCAAAAATCAATTAATAATTCTGAAACTGTTGATGAAGCAATGCAAGCTCTTCAAATTTTAGGATATAATAAAAAGGAAATTGAAAAAGCTTTTGAGAAAATTGCTAATACTGATGTATCTGTTGAAGAATTAATTAAGAAAGGTTTATCTATTTTAGCAAGATAGGAGAAAATAAAATGAAAAAAGATTTTCAAAGATTCATGATTCATAGTACATATGAATTAGGTGCGGATCAAGAAATTGTTGAAAATGAAAGAAAAATAGTTCAAGATGTTATGAATGAAAATGGTATAGAATATACTATTGAAATTACTGAAGATATGACTGATGCTGGAAATCATTATTATATACTTTTTTTAATTGTTCCTAAAGAATTGGGTGAAAAAGTAATGGAGCTTCTAGATAATGCAGGTGGACTAGGATATGAAGTTGATTTTAATGAAACTTTAGTAGTTGGAGATAATACAAGTACGATTATTTATGAAGACGAAAAAACAGGATATGAATATAATGAACCAACTCAAGAAGAATTAAATTCCGATAATGAAGAGGTTATTGTAGAAGAGGAAACTGTAATTGAAAATACAGATGGAATAAGTAAACCAAAGAAAACAATAGTTGATTATATAATTTATTTAGCGATTATTGCATTAGTTATAAAATTATTATCAAATTTAATTTAGAAAGAAAGGTAATAACTTATGGATTTAAATAAACCTTTAGCATATAGAGTAAGACCTAAATCATTAGATGAATTTGTAGGACAAGAACATGTTGTAGGTAAAGATAAATTACTATATAGAACAATTAAAGCGGATAGACTTTCAAGTCTTATTTTATGGGGACCTCCAGGTTGCGGAAAAACATCACTAGCTAAAGTTATAAGTGAAACAACAAAATATAAATTTACAAAATTAAATGCTGTAACATCTGGTGTAGGAGATATTAAAAAAGCAATTGAAGAAGCTGATAATCCACTTTTAAATCCAAGTGGTAAATGTATATTGTTTATAGACGAGATACATAGATTTAATAAATTGCAACAAGATGCTCTTCTTCCATATGTAGAAGATGGAACAGTTATATTAATAGGGGCAACAACGGAAAATCCATATTTTGAAGTTAATAAAGCTTTAATATCGAGATCAATGGTAATAAAACTTGAACCTTTAACTAAAAAAGATATATTTAAAGTATTAAAAAATGCATTATTACATAAAGATGGATTAGCAAGCTTTAATGTAAAAGTATCAGATGAAGTATTAGAGACTATTGCTGAAGTATCTGGCGGTGATGTTAGAACAGCCCTAAATGGATTAGAAGTTGCTGTACTTACAACTAAAATGAATGCAGATGGAATGATAGAAATTACTAGTGAAATTGCTAGTCAAAGTATGAATAAAAGAAAAGCTATGTTTGATAAAAGTGGTGATAGTCATTATGATAATATTAGTGCTTTTATAAAATCAATGAGAGGTTCAGATCCTGATGCAACTGTGTTTTATTTAGCAAGAGCTTTAAATGGAGGAGAAGATCCTGTATTTATGGCAAGAAGAATTGTTATAGCTGCTGCAGAAGAAGTTGGACTTGCAGATCCACAAGCATTGATGTTAGCAACATCAGCTATGCAAGCTGTTACAATGGTTGGTATGCCAGAAGCAAGAATAATACTTTCTGAGGCTGCAATTTATGTTGCAAGAGCTAAAAAATCTAATGCATCATACTTAGCAATAAATAATGCATTAGAAGATGTTTCAAGTAAAGATACAGGAACAATTCCTATGCATATAAGAAATGCACCAGCTTCAGGTATGGAACAATTTGGATATCATGAAGGATATAAGTATCCACATGATTACCCTGGACATTGGGTTGAACAACAATATCTTCCAGATAAAATGGTTGGAACAAAATATTTTATTAAAGATGAAAATATTGAATAAATAATTGAAATTTTGAAAAAATACTCTTATGAAAAATAAGGGTATTTTTTTATGTTTAATTATAGGATTTTTTGCGGGGATAGTTAGTGGATTTTTTTCATCTGGAGGTGGATTAATCATCTTACCTTTTTATATATCTGTTCTTAAGCTTGAGGATATAAAAGCAAGAGCTACAACAATATTTTGCGTTTTATTTATTACGTTTATATCGACTATATTTTATCTTAATACTAAAAATATAGATTTTGAATTGGCGATAAGATGCGCTATTGGTGGGATGGCTGGAAGCTTCTTTGGAACAAAATGTATAAGTGTGTTTAATAGTAAAATTTTGAACGTTATTTTAGTAATATTTTTAATATATGCTGGAATAAAAATGATTGTGTAGGTAAAAATGATAGATGTTTTAATTGGGATGGTATCGGGATTTATAAGTAGTCTTGGATTAGGTGGAGGAAGTATATTAATATTACTTTTAGATCTATTTAAAGATGTTTCACAACATATTATGCAAGGCACTAATTTAATATTTTTTATTTTTTCTGCAACAATTGCTTCTTTTATAAATATGAGAAATAAACATATTGATTTTAAAAATGCTAAATGGATGATTTTTGCAGGAATAATTGGAGCTATGGTTGGTTGTAAATTCTCGTTAAGTTTAAATAAAGAAGTATTAAAGAAATATTTTGGTGTTTTTTTAATAGTGATTGCTATTTTAGAAATATATTCATTAATAAAAGAGTATACAAAAAATAATAAGGTAAATACTAAGAATATTAAATGAAAAAGGAGGATAGTAAAATGAGATTTGTAAAAGGTATTTTATTAGGAAGTTTGATTACAGCAGGAACAATGATGATGTATTCTGATTCTTTAGATGAAAATAAAAAGAAAATGATTAGAAGAGGAAAACATTTTGTTAGAAAAGTAAAGATGGCTATGTAGATTGTAAAACAAGAAGATGTGTGCTATACTAGGGAAGAAATATTTACTTATAGTCCAAACCTAAAACAAAAAAGAGGGAAGTGATTTTGATGAAAAAACACGGAAATAATTTTCGGACTAGAAGTACTAAAGCTTTCATGTATTTCGTTTTCTGGATTGCATGCGTGCTTTTTACAAACGCAGTGTGCCGGATAATTTTGTATTTCATGAAAGTACCTATCGACAGTGGCCTTGATGGCTGTATTAATCTTTTTGCTGCGATGGCAGGCTCGTTCCTGAATGTGTTGCTTGATTTTCTTTGGAAAGCATATAAGCTGAAAAAGAAGTATGATATCAAGTACATTGAAGCAGTGAAGATGCAAAAAAATAATTTTCTGTCGTGGCTCTAAAAGAGCATTAACCCGCAGTAAAATGCGGGTTTCTTTTTATTTGTTTTCTGTGCAAGAACAATCAATATCAATTCCTTGTAAACAATTTCCTTCATTAGTACAGATTTCACATATTTTAATGTGTTTAACTTGAGTTACCCATACTTCAATACTATATGATTTAAAAGGGCAAAGTGGTCCAAAGATAAATTCTCCACAAGCGTTTGAAAATGTGTGAGAAACTGGTTTTCTTTCGTGTTTTGTTATTTCTATTAATTTTATAACTGCATCTTGAATAGGACATCCTTTTGAATCTTTCAATATTCCAGTTACTATACTTCTATTATCATCTGGGACTGTAAGCTCTAAATCAAATTCTTTTCCTGTTTGGATTTTACCACATGCATCTATTATTACTTTTTTATCAAATTCCATAATAAAAATCCTTTCTAGTGTTTAATTTGTACATAATTTTGTACATAATAAAGTATATGAAAAATATAATGTTTATGTTAAATAATGAGATTGAAAAAAATTAAAATTAGAGATATAATTTACAATATATTTATTATGAAAAAAGAGGTCTAATATGAGTGATAATGGTTATGATCCAATCCAATCTGGAAATAAAAAAAGTTTTTTTAAAGATACTATTTTAGGTAGTGATGAAGAGTATGAAGAATATTTAAGAATGCAAAAAACAAGTAATACTGTAAATAATGTAAATCCTACAGTAAATAGTGGAAATGAAATTAATTTTAATAACGTTACATATACTAAGAATAATGTAACTCCAGGAGTTAATTATCAAGACAATTATAATAGAGGAGCCAAAGAAAATACTGACTTAGTTTTTAATAAAAATGATATTTTAACTAATATAATTATTACTATTGTTTGTATAGTAATTGTATCATTTGCTGGGGCTACAGTTATGAAGAATGAAATAGGTGATAATGGTGAAGTAGAAGAGATTGTTTATTCTGAAGAAAGCTTAAGCGAGGAAGAAAAAAATAAGATTCTAAGTAACGGTGGAGAAGTAAGAAATTATACATATAATGAAGTTATCGAATGGGATGATAATGAGCTTGATATTCATATTAGCGTTCCTACTTATTATAGCTTTTCAAAGGATACAAATGTTGTTTCATCAGCGGCATATTCACCAGATAACAGATTTCCAGCAAAAAATGGAGTGTATGATGTGGAAATTGAATATGATACTTTAAATAGTATTGCGCTTCAAAATTATGAAGAGTTTTTAGTAGTAAATAAAAAATATAAAAATGTATTAAGTACTGGTAATAAAAATGTTTTTGTAAGATCTGTAGGTTCTAATATATATGAATTTGTTATTAGAGAACATGCAATATTTACATATGGTTTTTGTTTTGGAGATTATAAATTAGCATTAGGCGTTAATTTGACAACAAACGAATAATGAGCGTATAATATAAAAAATTAAAATTAAGAAAGGTGTTAAAAATGGATTTTAATACTTTAAGAAATGAGTATCCTAAATTTTTATATAATGATTATAAAATTTATGAAGATAATGAAAAAATAGTAATTGAATATGATTTTGAAATAGAGAATCTTACAAAATTTAATCCAAGAATTGAAATTTTAAAAAAGAATTTTGCTATTAAAAACATCATGAGTAATGAAATAAAAAATATAGTTTTTAATCTTGGAATGATTGAGGCTATGAGTTATTTTAAAGCAACTTGTTCAAAAAATGTTGTTATAAAATGTGGTAAATTAGATTCATATCAAGAAGAGTGGTTTAAAAAATTATATTATTTAGGATTAGGTGAATTTAGATTTATAAATAATATTAAAATTGAAAAAGATGGTTTTGTTGAATTTGTTTCAGAGGGAGAAAAATTAGATATTAGTGCTAATAAAAATGAACTTAATGGAACAATTATACCAATAGGTGGAGGCAAAGATTCTAATGTTACATTAGAATTGTTAAAGAATGTATCAAATGACAATTTAGCATTTGTAATTGGAAGTAAAGCTGTATCAATGGAATGTGCTAAAATTGCAGGATTTGAAAATGATAGAATAATTGAAGTAAAAAGAGTTATAGACAAAAATTTAATAGATTTAAATCAAAAAGGATTCTTAAATGGTCATACACCATTTTCGGCTATAGTAGCGTTTATAACTTATTTATGTGCAAGTTTATTAGGAAAAAGATATATTGCGTTATCTAATGAAGATAGTGCGAATGAATCAAATGTTGAGGGAGAAAATATTAACCATCAATATTCAAAAACAATAGAATTTGAAAATGATTTTAGAAATTATGCAGAAAAGTATTTAATGCAAGGGGCAGAATATTTTAGTATGCTTAGACCAATCACAGAACTTCAAATTGCAATGTTATTTTCTAAGTTAGAACAATATCATAAGGTATTTAAAAGTTGTAACGTGGGAAGTAAAACAGAACCATGGAGATGGTGTTGTGATTGTCCAAAATGTTTATTTGTTTATACAATACTTAGTCCGTTTTTGTATAAAGATAAATTGATTAATATCTTTGAACAAGATTTGTATGAAAGAAATGATTTATTAAAAACATTCATTGAACTTTGTGGTTATGGTGAAACAAAACCATTTGAATGTGTTGGAACATATTCAGAGATTAGATTTTCAATAACAAAAGTAATAAAAGATTTAGAAAATGAAGGTAAAGAATTGCCTTATTTATTAAAATACTATAAAGATAATTTTGAATTATCAAATGATGAATTGTTGTCTTATTATAATGAAAACAATAATTTACCTGAAGAATTTGAAGAGATTTTAAAGTCTGCACTAATATAAAGAACGGAGTTATTATGCTAGAAAAATTATTAAATTATTTAGAAAGTAAAAGAATACTAATATTAGGTTTTGGAATGGAAGGTGAAGCAACATATAGGTTTTTGAGAAATCATTTTCCGGAAAAAACATTATTTATAGCTGACAAAAATGCTTCACTTATAGATACAAAAGTAGAACTAATGGAAGATATGTATTTGGAACTTTCACTAGGAGATAATTATTTAAATGGTATTGAAGAATATGATTTAATTATTAAAGCTCCTGGAATATCTTTAAAAGATGTTGATATATCAAGATTTGAAGAAAAAATTACAAGTGAATTGGAACTTTTCTTAAAGTATGTTGATGTTTTTTCAATAGGTATAACTGGAACTAAAGGTAAAAGCACAACAAGTACTTTAATGTATAAAGTTTTAATTGATCAAAATAAAGATGCATATCTTTTAGGAAATATTGGAGAACCTATTTTTAATAGTTTAGATAGCTTTAAAGAAGACTCTATTGCTGTAATAGAGCTTTCTTCTCATGCATTAGAATTTGTAAAACATTCATGTAATATTGGTTTTATATTAGATGTATTTGAAGAACATTTAGATCATTATAAATCACTAGAGAAATATATTGAAGCAAAATTTAATTTGGCAAAATATATGAAGAGTGATGATTATTTAATTTATAATTACGATAATGAATTAATGAATAAATATGGATTTAATTATAAAGAAAATGATTATGCAGTAAGTTTAGAAACTGTGGCAGATAAAAGAAATGTAGCATATATTAAAGAAGAATACATTTATATAAATGATAAAAAAGCAATGAATATAAATGAGGAATTAAATTTAAAAGGAATGCATAATATTAACAATATAATGTTTATATTTGCAGCTTGTGATATTTTAAATTTAGATTTTGAAAAAGTAACAATGTCAGTAAAAGAATTTAAACCTTTAGAACATAGAATGGAATTCGTTGCAAATATAAATGGTGTTGATTATTATAATGATTCTATCGCAACAATACCAGCATCAACAATGAATGCAATAAATGCTCTTGGAAATGTAAATACACTTATTGTAGGTGGTAAAGATAGAGGAGTTAATTTAGAAGAATTAATTAAATTTATTAGAGATAATCAAACAATAAAAAATGTTATATGTCTTCCAAAAACTGGTGAATTTATAAAAGAAGGATTAATTGGAAGTGATAAAAAAGTATATTTTGCAGAAAAATTAGATGAAGCTGTTGCTATAGCCAAAAAAGAAACAGAACAAAATAGTATTTGTTTATTATCTCCAGCTGCTTCAAGTTATGGTTATTTTAAAAATTTTGAAGAAAGAGGGAGATTATTTAAAAAGTACGTTTTAGAAAATAATTAATAAAATTTGCTTGCTTAACATAAGAAAAAAGTGGTTTACAAATAAAAAGTTTACCGATAATGTGTGTATAATAGGGATAAAATGTGGATAAAATATTAAAAAACACGAAAAAATGTGGAAAATATCCTATTTTATGTAGACAAAAGAGTGAAAATGTGGTATACTATAAGTGTTTTAGCGTAAAAAACGAAAAAAGAGAGATACACATTATATGAAGAATACATTAGATAAATTTTAAGGAGGAACAAGAATTGAATACAAATTATTCAGAAAACAACCACTTAGTATTAGTAGGGAAAATAGTAAGTGAAAAAAGTTACAGCCATGAGATTTACGGAGAAAAATTTTATGTTTTTAATCTAGAAGTTATTAGATTAAGCTCAACTGTGGATATTATCCCAATCACAGTATCAGAAAGACTATTAACAGGATTAGACTTAGAAATTGGTAAAAAAGTTAAAGTTGAAGGTCAATTCAGATCATACAACAATTATGAAAATGAAAGAAACAGATTAATTTTAACAGTATTTGCCAAAGAAATCGTTGAAGCTGAAGTTGTTGAAGATGAAAAAGACGAAGTTACAAACGAAGTTATTTTAGTTGGTTATATATGTAAAAAACCAATCTATAGACAAACACCATTTGGAAGAGAAATTGCAGACGTATTACTTGCTGTAAATAGAGCATATAATAAATCTGATTACATACCAAGTATTGCTTGGGGAAGAAATGCTAGATTCTGCCAAAATATGGAAGTAGGAACTGAAGTAAAAATTACTGGTAGAGTTCAATCTAGAAATTATGAGAAAAAATTTGAAGACGGATCTACACAAACAAGAGTAGCATATGAAGTTTCAATAGCTAGTATGGAAATTGTAAATAATGAAGATGCTACAGAAGAAGTAGAAGAAGTTGTTTAATAAATAAGTATATAAATTAAATTTTATATAGATTTTAGCAAATTATATAACGTTCATGTGCTAACAGAGGTTGGTATATGGACGTTTCTTTTTTTGTTTTTTGAAAGGCAAATTTCCCTAAGAAAAAATTCACAAAAAGTTTACAGATTCTTAAGAAAAATTTGCTTAAAAGTATATATTTTTTTTGAGTTATTTGATATAATTTGAAATAATTTAAATATTCAAAAGGAGCGGACATGGAGGCAGAAAACGAAATCTTAGAAAAAGAAGAAACTACTGTAAAAGTAGAGGAAAAAAGAGATTTTAAAGGTTTATTATTTAATATTGTTGCTATTGTTTGTATTTTATTATTTTGTGCAGCATTAGCACCAAAGACTTTACAAAACGATACTTATTATACAATTAAAATTGGTGAATATATTTTTAATAATGGTATCGGTGATTTAACGGAAGATTTATATTCATGGCATGAACTTCCATACACATATCCACATTGGCTTTACGATTTAATGATATTTTGTATTTATAATTCATTTGGACATACAGGAATTTATGTATCAACAATTATATTTACAGGAATACTTGGAATATCAGTTTATGGTCTTTCAAATTTAAAATCAAAAAATAAAGTTGTGTCTTTTATTATAACAGTTTTATCAATTTATTTAATGAGAGATTTTATTGCAGCAAGAGCACAACTTGTTACATTCATACTATTTGTATGGGGTGTAATTTGTATTGAAAAATTATTAAAAACAGAAAATAAAATATATGCACTTTTCTTAATACTTATACCACTTTTAATTACTAATTTACATTGTGCGGTATTCCCATTCTACTTTATATTATTCTTACCATATATTGGAGAATATTTACTTTTAGTTGTAGAAGATTGGGATTTAGATATGAGACTTTATAGACGCATATTTAAATTAAGAAAAAGAATTTCAAGAAAAGAAGATACAAAAGAAAAATGTCAAAATAAAGTTGAAAAGATTACAGAGGCTTTAGAAGAAAGAAAAATTAAAAGAGCAAAAATAAGGGAAAATCCTTATAAAATAAAAGTTGAAAAGAATCATGTAGTTCTTTTATTAATATCAGTAATGGCTATAGCAGCTTTAACTGGATTTGTAAATCCAGCTGGAGATGGAGCTTATACTTATTTAGTAAAAACACTACAAGGAAATACAACAGCATCAATAAATGAACATTTACCACTTACATTAAGTGAAGCTGGTGAATTCGCTATTGCATTAATAACATTTTTATTAATATTAATTTTCACAGATACAAAAATTAGATTAAGTGATTTGTTTATGCTTGGAGGAATTGTTTTCTTAGCATTTAATTCTAGAAGACAAATCTCTATGTTTGCAATTTTCTGTGGACCAATTTTAGCAAAAATGATAGCAGATATGGTTAAAAAATATGATGAAGATACATTTAAAAAATTACATGATTTTGTAGCTGGATGGTTTGGAGCAACTGTAGTTATTTGTGTGTTTATTATAATGTCAACAATGATATATAAACCTCATAAGAATGATGATTATGTAGATGCATCAACATATCCAGTTGAAGCTTCAGATTGGATTTTAGCAAATTTAGATATAGAAAATTTAAAAATGTATAATGAATATAATTATGGTAGTTATTTGTTATTTAGAGGAATACCAGTATTTATAGATTCAAGATGCGATTTATATTCTCCAGAATTTAACGGAGATTTAGATGAAGGAATTGATGGAAGAGATATATTCTCAGATGCATTAAGTATACCAGGATTATCAGTGAATTATGAAAATATGTTTTATCAATATGGTGTAACACATGTTATGTTATATGAAAATTCAAAATTAGCAATGATTCTTTTAGAAGATCCAGATTATAATTGCATTTATTCAGAAGGAAACTTTAATATATTTGAAAGATTAAATGTTGAAACTGAAGGGGAAGATAGCTAAGGATAAAAATGTTTTGGAGGAAAAAAATTTGAAAAACAAAACAATAAAATTAATAGTAATAATAGTTACTATTTTAATCATTCTTGATCAAGCAAGTAAAATATTAATTGGAAATATGTTCCATGAAACATGGGGAAATGAATATTTCAAAATTGAGATTACTAAAAATACAGGAATGGCATTTGGTTTTAATGATGGAAATGGAAAAAATATCTTAATAACAATACTTGTTATAGGATTGATAATTTCATTTATAAAAAAACAAATTGAACAAATAGATACTAAGACTGCAGTATCATTAAGTTTAGTGCTTGGTGGTGGTATTAGTAATTTTATAGATAGAATATTCCGTGGAGGAGTGTTTGATTTTATAAAAATTGTTGATTTTCCAAATTTTAATTTGGCAGATGTGTTCGTTGTAACAGGATGGATATTATTAGTAGCATTTGTAGCAGTTTTTACAAGAAAAATTAATAATACTAGTAACGAAGAAATTATGGAAAAAGAAGAAGCAAAAGAAGAAAAATAATAAATGAAAATACTAGTAAAATTAAAGGGGAAGTTATTTTGCAAAGAGAAAGAGTAAGAATTCTTGGTATAGATATTGATAATATTGATATTGAAGAAGCAGGAAGTTTAACTAAAGAATTAGTAGATGGAAGCAATAAATCATGTAAAATGGTTTTTGCTCCAAATACTGAATTTATAATGATGGCTCAAAAAGATAAAGAGTTTTATGATATTTTAAGACAAGCAGATCTTGCAACACCTGATAGTGTTGGAGTTATGATTGGTGGAAAAATGCTTAAAACACCATTTAAAAGAAGAATACCTGGACAAGAATACTTTAGAAAAGTATTAGAAGTTGGTGAAAAAGAAGGTTGGACATTTTATTTTTTAGGTGGAAAAGGAGATGTTCCAAAACTTGCTTCTGAAAATGTTAAGAAGATTTATCCAAATTTAAAAATTGTTGGGGCAAGTGAAGGTTTCTTTAAAGAAAGAACAGAAGAAGAAATAATTAAAGAAATAAATGACTTGAAACCAAATATATTATTTGTTGCGATGGGAGCTCCACTTCAAGAAAAATGGATTTATAATCATAGAAATGAATTAAAAGTAGATTTAGCTGCAGGACAAGGTGGAACATTTGATTATGAAGCTGGAAAAGTAAAAAGAGCGCCTAAAATTATGCAAAAGCTAGGAATTGAATGGTTATGGCGTTTAATTCTTCAACCATATAGAATATTTAGAATGGTAGTTTTACCAATTTATTTAATGAAAATTACATTTACAAAAGATATAACAAAAGGGAAATTTGATAAATAGAGGTAAAAATGGAAAAGAAAGATTATATAATAACTGAAGAATTTGCTGGAGTAAGATTAGATAAAGCAATAAGTATAAAAGATAATTCTATTTCAAGAGCAAGTGTTCAAAGAATGATAGATGAAGAACTTGTTTTAGTAAATGGAAAAAAGACAAAAGCATCTTATAAAATATCAGTAGGTGATACAGTTACAATAATAAAAGAAGAATTAAAAGAAGTTGAAATAAAAGCAGAGGACATACCACTTGATGTTATTTATGAAGATAATGATATTTTAGTAGTAAATAAACAAAAAGGTTTAGTTGTTCACCCAGGAAATGGCAATCCAGATGGTACTTTAGTAAATGCTATTATGGCTAAATGTAAAGATTCACTTTCTGGAATTGGTGGTGAAATTAGACCTGGTATTGTACATAGAATTGATAAAGATACTTCAGGACTTTTAATTATTGCTAAACATGATAAAGCACATATTAATGTTAGTGAGCAAATTAAAAATCATGAAGTTAAGAAAACATATATTGCATTAGTTAGAGGAAGAGTAAAAGAAAACGAAGCAACAATTGATATGCCAATTGCTAGAAGTACAAAAGACAGAACAAAAATGGCAGTATCAAAAAATGGAAAAAATGCAGTAACACATATTAAAGTATTAGAAAGATTTAATGATTATACATTATTAGAAGTTAATATTGAAACAGGAAGAACTCATCAAATTAGAGTTCATATGTCTCAAATTGGATATCCAATTGTTGGAGATTACGTTTATTCAAATGGTAGAAATCCATTTGGTGTTGAAGGACAAATGCTACATAGTCAAAAATTAGAATTTGTTCATCCAATAAGTGGTAAGAAAATGAATTTAGAGGCACCATTACCTGAATATTTTGAGAAGGTTCTTAAAGTTTTAAGAGGGGAATAGTTATGGAGGAAGTTAGATTACAAAAGTATTTAGCTGAATGTGGCATTGCTTCAAGAAGAAAATGCGAAGAATATATTACTGATGGGTTAGTAAAAGTTAATGGTCATATAGCTGAATTAGGTACAAAAGTAAAACCAGATGTTGATAAAGTTGAATATGATGGTAGAGTAATAAAGTTAGTTGAAAGAGATTATACATATATACTTTTAAATAAACCAATTGGAGTTGTTACAACAGCAGAAGATCAATTTCAAAGAGAAACAGTTCTTGATTTAGTTAAAGTAAAACAAAGAGTAGTGCCTGTTGGTAGATTAGATATGTATACATCAGGAGCTTTAATACTTACAGATGATGGGGATTTTATTTATAAGGTAACTCATCCAAAACATGAAATTAATAAAACATATACAGTAACATTAGTTGGTGTTGTAACAGATGAAGAAATAGAAAAATTAAGAGCTGGTGTTACTATAGATGAATGTTATTTAACAAAACCTGCAAGAGTAAAAATCTTGAAAATTGATAGTGAGAAGAAAATTTCAAGAGTTGAAATTACAATTCATGAAGGAAAAAATCGTCAAGTTAGAAAAATGTGTGAAGCTGTAGGAAGAAAAGTTATAGCACTACACAGATCTAAAATTGGTAATTTAGGTGTAAAAGACTTAAAATTAGGAACTTGGAGATATATGACTAAAAAAGAGGTTGAAGGTATATTAAGATAAAATATTTTATTTGAAATAAAATATAAAGTTACGAAAGAGGAGAGTATATATGGAATATTTGAAATTTATTCCAGAAGGTTGGGAAAATCCAAATAAAGGATTAACAAAAGCCGGATTAGAAGACGTAATGAAAAGAGGAACCGTTCTTCAAGGAATTGTCGAAAATTGTGATTCAAATTATAACTTACATGTTAATTTTGGAGATAATATAAAAGGCATTATTCCACGAAATGAATTTGAGGCTATTAATGTTGATGAGTTTGGATGTTGTGTACCTAATATATGTAAGAATAAAGTTAATAATTTTGTACAGTTTAAAGTAAAAGAAATTTCAGATAATATTATTCTTTCTAGAAAATCAGTTCAAGCCGAAGCATTAGATTGGGTTAAGAATGAATTAAAAACTGGAATGATAGTAAATGGTATTGTTAGAAATATGAGAAAGTTTGGAGTATTTGTAGAGATTGGCGGAGGTGTAGTTGGTCTTTTACATATAGAAGATATTTCGGTATCAAGAATAAAAACTCCAGAAGAAAGATTTTCTATTGGACAAAAAATTAACGTTATGATAAAATCAATTGACAAGGAAAATAACAAAGTAGTATTATCTTATAAAGAACTCTTAGGAGATTGGGAAGAGAACGTTAAAGATTATACAGAAAAAACAATTGTTGAGGGAACCGTAAAGGAATCTGACAAATTTAAAAACGGTATATTTATTGTGCTTAAACCAAATTTAGTAGGTCTTGCTGAATATAAAGAAGGCTTAGAGTATGGTCAAAAGGTCAATGTTTATATAAAGAAAATTATTAAAGACAGAAAGAAAATTAAACTTTTAATTATTTAAGGAGGTTTTAGAAAATGGTAGAAGATGGACAAATTAAAACTACCGTTTCTCCATTCGCTATTAGGGAAGGGGAAATAAAAACATTTGATGGGAAGGATGGCTATGTTTCAATTAATCAAATTATTCATAAGATTAATTTAGGCCACATATCAGATGTTCATTTCAAAATACTAGATTTAGTAAATGAATTTGAATTTTTAACTTCAAGACAAATTTATCAAATGCTTATTCATAAAGGCGTTGATATAAAATCTCAAGATAAGTTAAATACCAAATTAGATCAATTAGTTAAAACAAAAATTTTAACAAGATACTATTTTACTTCAGAAGAAGGAAAAGGTATCTATAGAGTTTATTGCATGGAAAAAATGGGTAAATATTTACTAAATTCTAAGGAAGTAGAATGTAAATGGCAACCTACAGATAATACAAAACCAGTTGCTCTTATGAAAAAGAGATTAGCTGGAAATCAAGTAATTGTAGCTTACATGAGAAAATCAAAAAATTTCGCAAATTATAAAGTAAGAACAACAATTACTGCTAAAATGAATGGTAAAACATTTAAAGGACATGGTGAAGTAACAATCGCTAAAGGTGGAAAATCATTAAGCTTAATATTTGAAAGTGTAAGAAGAGAAGATGATTGGGAAGAAAAATTTGTAGAAAGAATGAGATTATACAAAGACTTTTTAGAAAACTTCGTTCCATTTGATTCAGGATATGAAGCAAGACCACAATTAATATTTGTTTGCGAAGATGATAAACATATGGTAGAAACATTTAAAGAAATAGTTAAAGCCGGTTTAGAGATGGAAAAAGTAAAAGTATACTTTACAACAGATTTAAAACAAAATGCTGAATCTTTAGATAAATCTTTAACAGAATTTGTTAAAAATGAATCTACTGGAAAATTCGCAGCTAAAAATGTTGAATTTAAAATTTTAGAATAATTTAAAATGGCGATAGATTTAATTCTATCGCTTTTTTATTTTTGAAAATGAAATATAATTGATATTGTTTATAATGGTACTGTATGATACAATTTTTTTAATATATATGAATAGAGGAAATAGATGAAGAAAGTAATTGTATTTATATATTCTTTAGTACATTTTATTGTAGATTTAGCGTGTGCTGTACTTGTAAAAAAACTAGTTACACCTAACACTGAAAATGAGTTGTTACTTTTTATTGCTGTAATCCTATATAATTTTTTTGCTTTTTCACTTCAATTCCCAATTGGTTTTATAGCAGATAAGATAAATAAAAATGGGATATTGGCATTAGTTGGATGTTTGCTAGTTGCAATTGCATATATATTTCCACAATTTGCTCTAATTGCTTGTATAATTGCTGGAATTGGTAATGCAATGTATCATATAGGATCAGGAATTGATGTTTTAAATATAAGTGATAAAAAAGCGAGTTTATCTGGTATATATGTATCAACTGGAGCGTTAGGAATTTTCTTGGGATCTAGTCCTAATGTAACTGTATTTAATAGTTATATAATGATTTTTTTATTAATTATATCAGCTGTTATAATTAAAATATTATATGATAAGATTAAAGATAAAGTTATAAATGAGAAGATGATTATTCCTTTAGTAAATAAAACCGAAAAGCTTATTATAACTTGTTTAATGATAACGGTTATTATTAGAAGTTATATGGGATTTATATTAGCTTTTGAATGGAAAAACGATTTTTCTTTAGCGTTAATTGCTACATTGGCCGTTGTATTAGGAAAAATGTTAGGAGGAATAATTGGAGATAAAATAGGGTTTTTAAAAATTTCAATATTATCTCTTTTGATTTCAAGTATAAGTTTCATATTTGCGTTTGATAACTGGATTATAGGTTGTATAGCGATATTGTTTTTTAATATGACTATGCCGATAACATTAACGGCGCTTGCGAATTTGTTGCCGAATAATAAAGGGATGGCGTTTGGATTATTAACATTTGCGTTGTTTTTAGGCAGTCTACCTGTGTTTTTTGGATACGGAGGATATTTATTTAATCAGTTTGGATTGTTTTTAGTAACTATTGTATCAATGATTATTCTTTATATAGGTATAGATAATTATAATAAGGAAATGAAAAGAAGATATGGATAGTATAATAATTTCGTTAAGTATGACACTTGTAATTGAGGTTATAATTGCAATATGTTTAAAAATTAGAGATAAAGAAGATTTAAAAGTAATTATATTTGCTAATATTTTAACTAATCCAGTAGTTGTATTTTGTACAAATTTAGTTTTTACTTTTTGTAGTCAATATGTTCATATTATTACTGTAATTATTTTTGAAATTTTAGCTGTAATTGTAGAGTATAAACTATATAAAGAATTTTTAAATTTTAAAGAAAAATCACCGCTATATATATCGATTGTTAGTAATGTTTTTTCGTTTTCAATAGGACTTATAATAGATAAATTAATATTTTAAAAAGGAGAGAAGGATATGATTAGAAAAATTAAAAAAATATTATTATTAATGTTAATTTTTGTTTTAACTTATAATCATTTTTGTTATGCAGATTTAATTTCAACAAGACAAATGACTGGATCTGTTTCGCTTATGGGAGGATTCCTTGCAGCGTTTGTTTTTGCAATATATGCAATTACATATTTTTGTGTAAGATTAGTTGGTAAAGAAGAGGCGACAAATGATAGTGTAAATGAAAAGGTTGAAATTGATGAAAACAATAAACCTAATGAACAAGATGGTAAAACTGAAGTAGTAGAAAAAATTACTTTAAGAGATGAGTGTGAAAATAAATTATATCTTTGGGGAATGATTTTAATTTGTTTCATTTCTTACGCATGCTTTGCTATGTTTAATTTACCATTTGCTTTAATGGTAATACCTATAATATTTTCTGCATATGCATTTACATTAAGAAAGATTGATAAAAAGAAAGCTAAACTTTTTAGTATAATTGCCTTTATTACTATGATTATTCTTATGATTGTAAGTGGAATGGCATATGATGCTTATATTGAAAAAAGAATGAGGGATTTAGCTTTAAGTTTTGTTATAAAATATGTCTAAATAACGGAGTAGGAGAAATATATGAAATTTCATAATGCTGGTAAATTTAATGGTGACGTAGAATCACTTCCAAAAAGAGAGCATGAAGATGGTGCTGTAATGTTTAAAGAACCAACTGATATGACAAAGTTTTCTATTTATATGAATATATTTGCTATGGTGTTAATGTTCGTTTTAACGTTCCTTACAAGTTATATTGTAGGAGAGTTTACGTTTGATACTATAGGCTGTTTACTTGCGCTTCTTTGTATGGTGCCACATGAGTATTTACATGCAATATGTTTTAAAGAAGATGTATATATGTATAGAAATTTAAAACAAGGTACAATGTTTGTAGTTGGACCAGAAAATATGAGTAAATTTAGATTTTGTTTTATGAGTATGTTTCCATGTTTAATATTGGGAATAATTCCATATGTTATATTTTTAATAAGTCCAAGTTTAGTTACTTTAGGTACAATGGGAACAATTTCTATGGCAAGTTGTGCAGGTGATTTTTACAATGTATTTAACGCTATTACACAAATGCCTAAAGGTGCAAAAACATATTTATGTGGAATGAATTCATATTGGTATATGCCAAAAGAAAATGAGGGAGAAGTAAAAGAAGAAAAGACTAAATAATATATAGTTAATACTTATGAAAATGTAAAATAAAGCAAAAAAATATCCTGGCAAGTAAATTATACTTGTCAGGATTTTTTATACTTATTTTTTGTTGTTGTTTGTGTTTAGATTAAAATTATTTGTGTTGTATTTTGTAATTGCATCATCGTTTGTGAATGAATAATTTAAATCTGTTACATTTGTTTGAATTGGATCTGCATCATTTGGATTGTCTGGATTGTTAGAGAAGTTGATGTTTTTTAAATCAAATTTATGTTTTAAACTTGTTGCATCATTATCTCCGTGAGCTGTATCTGTTGCAATACCATGTGTAAATTTACCAAAGTTGTATGTTTTAATTTTTTGTGGTTCTTTATATCTAGACTCTAAGAAATCTATTTTTGCTTGACCAACTAGGTTAGCACCTTTAAGATCTTTTGTCTTGTAAATGATATATTTAAATTTAAGTGATTGAACCTTACCAGCTTTGTAGTTAGGAATCCATTGCCATTTGATACCTTTATAAGTAGAGTCGTATTCACCCTTATCAGTTTTGTAATCATGAGTGAACATCCAACGTCTCTTATCGCCAAGTTCTTTTTCCCACCATTCGTTGTCTTCAGGTGTGTTGTTACCAAAGATAACTTTAGTAGAACAGTTAGCAAGTAATGTTTGTCTAAAGTTGTAATCATCTTTAACACCGAATTGTGATAAGTTTTGTGCAGATATAATTGTACCAACTCTATATTTTCTATAAAGTGTGAATATATCTTCTGTTGCTTTACATACGAAAGGAGGGAACTCATCGATGTATAAGAAGTGAGGGATTCTAGTTCTTTCATTTCCAGGTCTAGATAATACAGATTGTTGCATTAATAATACGAAGAATAGACCGAATGCTTTATGTGCGCTAGCTCCTAAATCACCTCTACGTGTACATACGAATGTAACGTCTCCATTTGCTAAAGCATTATCATAATTTAAGTTGTTTGTTCTATTACATAAAATATTTCTAACACCAGGATATCTTAATAGATTTTCAAGTTGAGATGCAGAACCTTGTAAGTATTTTGCTGTCTCATCAAGTCCGTGTGCTGTTTTATAGAATGTTTTCTTGAAGTAATTTAATTGGATTCTATATTTTTCAACAAGATCTGGGAAAGTTTTCATTTCTTCAGACATTTGTTCAATTTTTTCAAAATCACTCATTAAATCAAGTAAGTCTTCTAAGTTTGGTAGTTCACCTTCGTGAGTTCTTGGGTAAACTTCTTTAAGCATTAATACTAAGTTTTCAATTGCTTGAGTTACTATATTTTGCATAAATGCTTCGTCATGTGTTCCAAAGTTTGGAGATTCTTCTGAAGCATACATTCTTTTTAATATAGAAGAAATAGCAATTGATGTTTTAATAGGATCTTCATATGCAAATGGGTTTAATCCTATTGAATTTGCACTATCATTTGGATCTATAATGTGGTATTTGATACCGAAGTTTTTAGCAACATCTTTTACATGTGTTATAGATTCATAATCAGGTGCCATATATGTAATACCTAAATTTTTATAGATAGAATTTTCACCGTCATAATTGTATAATAATTTTTCAAAATAAGCTTTGTATATTTTCTCTTTACCAGGTGTTGGTGTAATCATGTTTAAAGAGAAGTTTTCATTTATATAATCATTTGAATATGGACTATTAAGTGTAGCAATATTTGTTCTTAATGCTGTATAACCAAGTTCTTTTGCAGATTCTTTGAAGAAGTGTTTCTTTTCAATATCTCTTGCAATCATTGGTTCGAACATCATAGATGTTTTACCAGAACCAGATACACCGACAATTAATGTAGATTCAAATCTTCTTGCTTCAGGTTGTTTTATAGATTTACCTGTTTCTCTATCACGGCATAGGTACATTTCACAAGTGTAAGGTCCCATACCAACTGATTTATCTGAAAGGTCAATTCCTTTGTAGTCCCAAATAGATTCTTTAATGAATAATGTATCATCAACAACTGTATATAACCATTTGAATAATGGATAGAAACTACAGATAGGTAAGTACCAAGCTAATGCTGAGAATGCTGGTTTAATTAAGTCCATAAAGTTTGTTATGATGTATGAATAGTTAGGTACTGAGAATAGTAAAAGCCAACCAAGTTGGTTTAACCATTGTACTACCATTGATATCGCTACTATATAAAGCGCTACGGCATAGATATAGAAGAACGATGTTTTTGTATATTTATCTTTAACAAATTTTGATGCAAATGAGAAATAAAATGCAAAAATTGGGCATGCCAATGCTAATGTATATTTAATTGGTCCCCAATAATCTACAGAAAGACCTGAGAATATTAAGAATAGAATTTCTGTAATTCTATCAATACAAATATAAATAGACATAAGTGTAAGCACATATGTCACAAAGGTATTTCTATCAGTTTTTAATTTTTTTAAAAATGCATCAATGTATTTCATTATCATAACTATATTTTCCTTTTCTTTTTTTCTCAAAACTATTCACTTCTATTATCTTATAAAAATCGAAAAAAATCAAGTCTTTTGGCGAAAATTCCCTTATTTCCCTAAGAAAAAATGCATTTTTTTATAAAAAAACCATATTAATAAGAAAAAAGTTATAAATATTTTTAAAATTTGTATTAATTCAGTTATTTAATAATATGAAAAAAAGCTTGTTGAAATTATAAAAAATGAATAAAAAATATAAATTTAAATACATTTGATGTTAAGGATGTATTTGGGTGAAAGTATGAAATTTGAAATGTCAAGATTTATAAAAAGTATTTGTTCCTTAGTGTTTTCTCAAGTTTTAATAAAAGTATTTGGAATGATCTATACGCTATATTTAACTAATAAGGTTGGATTTGGAGATAAGGGAAATGCTATATATATGAGTGGGTATCAAATATATAGTTTGATGCTAACGGTAAGTTCTATAGGTATACCTAATGCAATGGCAAAATTGATTGCTGAAAAAGAAGTTTTAAGAGACTTTAATAATGCCAAAAGAATTTTGTATACTGCTAGTATTGTCTTTGGAATTATTGGTTTTTGTGGAGCTATTTGTTTATATGTTTTTTCAGAAAAAATAGCGATTGATTTGATAGGAATTCAAGAGGGAGTATTGTCGATAAAAGTGCTTGCTCCTGCGGTTTTCTTCGTCTCTATGAGTGCGGTTTTAAGGGGCTATTTTAATGGAAAAAATAACTTTAAAATAGGAGCTAAAGCGCAAGTTTTAGAACAGATTTTAAAATCAACATTTACAATATTTTTTGTGGAAAATTTAGCTGAAATTTCATCAAATGATACTAAAATTATGGCGGCTGGAGCAAATTTTGCAACAACAATTTCAACAATTATTAGTTTCTTATATATAGTAAAAATTTATTATAAAGAAGAAAAAATACAAATAAAACCATTTAATAATTTAAAAATAGAAAGTTATGTCTTAATAATAAAAAGAATTTTGTTTATATCATTTCCAATAACACTTAGTGTTTTACTTGGTACTTTGAGTAAAAATGTTGATTCAATTACTATAATAAGAATATTAAAAGATGTTATAGGGGAAGATGCTGCAATTGTTAAGTATGGTATATTATCATCAAAAGTGGATATATTAATTGCAATGCCGCTTGCTTTAAATAGTTCAATAGCATCAGCTATTATTCCAGAAATATCTGAGCTAAATTTATTAAATAAAAAAGAATATTTTAAAGCAAAAATAGTAGAAGCAATTGATTTAACTTCTTTTATACTAATACCATGTGCATTTGGAATGTTCTTTTATTCAAAAGAGATTTTTATAATTTTGTTTCCTAATGCGTATAGTGGATATGAACTTTTAAGTATTGGAGCGATAAGTTTAATATTTTTAGGATATGTTCAAACTTTAAATGGAATTTTACAAGGGATTGATAAAAGTTTTGAAATTTTGATTGTAGCAATTATAAGTATATTAATTAAGATAGTTTGTAATATGTATTTAATAAAAATTGATGGGATTTTTGAAAAAGGAGCAATAATTAGTAATGTAATAGCTAGTTTTGTTTCTTTTATGATTGTAAAAGAAATATTAGTAAAATCAGTTGATATTAAAGTATCTTTTGTTAAAATTTTAAGCAAATATATAACTATATCATCAATAATGATAATATTATCTAAAATTTTATATTGCATTTTAGAAAGTTTTGAGTTAAACTTGTATCTAACAATAGTAATTTCTATTATTTTTTCAGTAATAATCTATGTTTTTTTGATTTTTTTGCTTAAAATTTCAAAAAAATACGCAAAAAACACAAACTCTAAAACCCAGTGTTTTCAATGGTTTTGAGATTGTCAAAATCGCAAAGTATTGAAAAATAAATATTTTTTTAAAAAAAGTTTTAAAAAAAGAAGGATTTTAGCTTATTTTGGCGAATAAGATTATTGTAGAACAAAATAATAGATATTCTACATAATTTTTATAATCTATTAGGAGGTAGTTTAGAAATGAACAAAGCTGAATTAATCGCAGCAATAGCTGCAAAAACAGGAGAAACAAAAAAATCTGCAGAAGAATCTGTAAACGCATTCGTTAGCGTAGTAACAGATGCTTTAACAAAAGGTGAAAAAGTTCAATTAGTTGGATTTGGATCTTTTGAAGTTAGAAAAAGAGCAGCTAGAAAAGGAAGAAACCCACAAACTAAAGAAGAAATCAAAATACCTGCATCAAAAGCTCCAGTATTCAAAGCTGGAAAAGCATTAAAA
>JAZLBY010000020.1:0-30086 GCA_045613965.1 Candidatus Scatovivens sp. | reverse complement strand
TATCATTTATTACCATAGCATCAGACATGACAATTCTTTTATTTCTAATACTCCAAAAATAAGAAACTAAAATTACAAATCCTAATGCTCCAATCTCCATTAAAATTGCAAATATTAATTGTCCACCAAAGTTAAATTGAGCAATCATATTCTCTTTTAATAATCCTGTTGTTGTAACTCCAGATACTGATGTGTATAAGGCATCTAAAAAAGACATATTCATATTATTAAAAATAGGCATAGTTACTAATATAGCTCCGATTAACATCACAACTACAAAACTAACTATTGGAATTAAATAATTTTTTTTACCTTTAAACATCTTTTGTTCTCTCCAAATTTTCATAATAATATTATATCCTTAATTAATATAAAAAGTAAATATTTAAAATTAAAATAAATCTTCTAAGTCTTTTATTCCCTAATGTTTAACAAACACTTATTAAACAAAAAAGCTACCATTTCTGGTAGCTTTTTTTATACTAAAATCTTCTTTTATTAATTACATATGTACTTCCTAAAACAGCTTTAGCTTTATGTTTTATTTGTCCTGCAACTTCACCAATCTCTAATGTTGTTTTATAAATTTTTGAATCAACTTCTAAAACTGCAATTGATATTGATGTAAGTGGAAATTGTTCGATTATTCCACGTCTATTAGCAACTTCAACGAATCCTCTTTCAACGTCTACTTCATTATAAAAATCAACAACTAATTTATCAAATTCTGCGATAATATTTTGACACAATGCATCATAATCTGTCGGAGCTATGATAGCTACAAAGTCGTCTCCTCCTATATGTCCTATAAAGCTGTCTGAACTATCTAATTGATGAATATGTTTTGACATTGTTCTTGCTGTAAATTTAATAATTTCATCACCATTAGCAAATCCATACACGTCATTATACGCTTTAAAGTTATCTAAATCGAAATAAAGCATTGCAAAAGTATCTTTATTAAGTAATCTTTTCTTCATTTCTGTTTGAATTTGAACATTTCCAGGAAGTCCTGTTAAAGGACTTACCCTTCTATTTTTAGCAAGTAATCCTACTATATTTTTTATTGTATAGTAGAAATATTCTTCATGTAAAGGTTTCTTAATATAATATTCAACATCCGTTTTTAATACATTTACTACATGTTCTCTATCTCTATTTGAACTTACAACTATTATTGGAGTTATACTGTTGTCTTCATTAGATCTAATGCTTTTACAAAACTCAACTATATTAACATCCGTTGTATCTTCATCAATTATAATTAATGAAGGGATATTTTTAAGTGCAACTTCAATCTCAGCTGTTTGTACTGTCTTAAAATGAAACTCATCAAGTTCTCTTTTAAAACTTTCTTTTAAATTTTCAATTAATTCATTATTATTATCAATTATATATATTTCGTGAACCATATATACCTCTTACTTACAATATTAACGAGCTATTTCTTTAATCTCTTGTTTTTCTGTTCCATTAGCTGATATTACTGTAAATGTAATTTTATTATTTCCTTCTACTAAAGGTAATTCAAATGATAATTCTGTTGGATTTTCAGCTTGCATTCCTAAATCATAATCAATATCATTTACATTTAATTTTAATTCTTTTATTCCAGCGCTACATTTTGCTGAGATCATTACTTTATCTGCAACATCTTCTTGTTGTTCAATTTTTATTTCTATTTCATCATCAGCAGCAGATACTGTTTCTTCTACTATTGTTTCTGTTTTTTCTACACTTATTGCTGTAACTTTTACTGTATTATCTCCAGATGGTAATCCAACATTAAATGAAATTTCTTTTGGTTTATCTTCTGGTACACCTACATCATAGTCTTGACCATTGATATTTAATTTAATTTGATCAATTCCATTTTCATGTGAAGTATATACATCGATTGATTTTTTATCTGCTGAAACAGTTATTGTTACTACTGGTTTTGTTACACCAGCAAAGCTTTTAATTTCTGTTGTTGTATTATTATTTTTATCAACTGCAGATACAGTTAAATCATGTGTACCTTTATTAATATCAATATCAAATTCTATTTTCTTAGGATCATCTGTTACTTCAATTTTTTCTTCTTGGTTATCATTCCATCTATAAGTTACATAGCTTAATTCTGTTTCATCTGTTGCTATAACTCTTACTTTTTTCTCATTTGTAACTTCTAAAGTAATTACTGGATATACTTTATCTACTCCTGTTATTGATTTAATAATTTCTTCATGAGTTGTAGATACGCCATCTATATCTATTACTTTAATATTTAATGTATGTTCTCCAGCAGCTAAAGGAACTGTAATCTCCATTGTAGATTCTCCATTACCTTTTTCTGTTGTTTCTTTATCATTATCCCAACTATGAATAACAGTTTCTATAGCTTTATCATGTCTAATTTTAATTGTAGCTGCTGTCTCTCCCTTTTCAACTGTTATTTCTGCTTTAACAGGTGCATCTGCTACAATATTTTCTTGTTGTTTATCTTTATAAAGTGAATAACCAGCATTTCCTAATAAAAATAAGCCAAAAATAAACATTAATACGGCAAAAACTCTAACGACTTTATCAGAACTGGAAGTCTTTCCGCCACCCGAGCTTTTATTTGGATTATAATCTAATATTTGGTTCATTTTTTTAACACCTGTCCTTTCTCAAACTTCTCTTGAAATTATATCATATAGGTTTTTTCTTGTAAACACAAAAAGTTACCTTTTTTGGTATTAAAAACCAGTAGTTTTTTATAAAAAATTCAAAAAAAGAATGAGTAGATTTTCTACTCACTCTTCTTATTTATGTTATATTAAAACATATTTTTTAATTAGTATAATTCCTGTTGCAAGAATTGCAATAACTGTTGTTGTTAAACCAATATATGTTGGTGCTGTACCTGTAGAAACTACTAACATTACTGGAGCGTCATCAATATCATCTTCTTCTTTAACTTTATTATCTGGTGTTGAATCTATATCTGGTGTATTGCTATCATTTTTATCTTTGCTTATTTCAGCAACATTAGTTTTTACACCGAAATTTTCTTCATTATTAATCCATTTTAAAGTTACTTGAACTGATGCTGTTTCTCCTGGTTTTAATAATTTTTCTGATAAAGCATTTGTTGTAATTGTATTATCTGCACCTTTAGTCCATTGTGTATTTTCTTCTGGTATAAATTCTAATCCGTCAGGAATGTAATCTTTAATTTCTGTTGCATATCCTGCGATTTCACCTTCATTTTTTACTGTTATGTTATAAACAAATTTTACAACAGTTGTGTTAATTCTTTTTCTATGAATTTCAACTTTTTGAAGTTGATCTGTGTTAATAACAATTTCTCTTGTTGTTCCGTTTTCAGTAACAATTATTTTTACTAAATCTTTTTTTAGTGATAAGTCAAAATATTTTACATCAACTTTTTCATCATCTTGATCATCTTCTTTTTCTTTTTTATTATCTGGTGTTGAATCAACATCATCTACTGGTTCACCGTTCTCATCAGCATCATCTGTAATTTCTGCTGTATTTACGATAACTCTATCAGATGATTTAACTTCACCTTCAACAATTTTAAATACGATTTGAACATCTCTATAATCAACTTTATCAGCACCTTGTGTTTTATCAAATGGTTTTAATAAACAATCTTCATTTCTAGATTCTGATTTTTCTTTTGATAAATAATCTGTTCTTACAGAAACAGCTTGTTTTGCATCTGTTGTTTCTTTACCGTTTTTATCATATAATTTCCATCCGAATTTTTTATTTGTTTCATTATCTTTAACAAATTCTAATCCTGCTGGTAAATCATCCATTATTTCTTCTGCATAACCAGCTTCAGTTCCTTCATTATATACTCTAATTGTATAAGTTACTAAATCATTATTTTGAACTGATACTGGATCTGTTACTTCTGCAAAAGTAATTTTTCCTTCAGCTGTTTTTGTTAATTTTGGTTCTCTGTTTGTTATTTTATTTGAATTTACAGCTGTAATAAATTTTTGTAAGCTTAAATCGAATTCTTTTTTATCTGTAGCTAAATTTTCATAGTCATTATCATCTTGTTCTTTATCATTTCCAGGATAATTATCTGGATCTACAGTATCTGGAGTTGAATCTCTATCATCAACTTCTTCTCTATTGATATCTGAATCATCAATGATTTCAGCTATATTTTTGCAATTATCTCCTGCTACTTCATCAGCTAAAACTATACATGCAACTTGAATATCTTTATATTTTAAATATGAAGAATTTTCTTTATCAAATGCATCAATTAAGTTTTTAGTATCTGTTGCAGATGATTTTAATTTTGTAGATGTTAATTTTACTTTTCCTGCTATAACATCAACATCATCTAATTTAGAAACTCCATTAAAATCTGTAATTTCTAAATTATCTTTTCCGTTAGGAATATCTTTTAATTTAATTGCTGGTTTTGAATCATCTGGAATTGCCCAGTAATTATCAACGTTTACTTCATGATTTACTAAGAATCCTAATCCTTCTGGTAAATAATCTGCTACTGTTTCAGCATAACCAGCCATTTCACCTTCGTTGTAAACTCTTATTGTATAAATAATTACATCACCTTTTTCAACAACTACTGGTGTTTTATATGTTGTATATTTAGCATCTGTTTTTCCTTCTTTAAGTGGAGTAACATCAACTGATGGTTCTCTACTTACATCTGGTTGTTTACCATTTACTTTAGAAATAAATTTTTGTAAGCTTAAATCAAATGCTTTTCCTTCTACTTCTACTTTTTCAAAGTCATCATCATCTTCTCTTCCTTCATAGTGATAATCACTATCTGTTAAATCAGATTTATTTGAATTATCTCCTGTATAATTTGAAGAGTCATGATCTTTATTAATATAATCATTATTTCCTGGTGTTGAATCTCTATCATCAACATTATCAGCTTTGATTTCAGCAATGTTTGTTAATACTGCTGATGCTCTAGCTGTATTTGATACTTTACATTCGATTTGAACAAATGCACTATCTAATGAGTTATCATTTTCTTTATCAAATGCATCAATTGTTGTATCTTTTAAATAATCTGTTGAATAAACAACATTGTTTTCTCCAACTGTAGAAGCTTGTTGCCATCCATATTGTCTATTTATAGCACTATCAGCAACAAATTCTAATCCTGTTGGTAATGCATCAACTACTACTGTTCCTGTTGCAGGAATATCAGCTTCATTATACACTCTAATTTCATAAACTACTCTGTCTCCATTTGTTACTTTTACTGGAGCTTTAGCATGTTTATAAGTAGCAGTTTTAGATGTTCCTTCTTTTAATCCTGTTACATCTACAACTGGTTGTCTATTTAATTCTTTATCATTTACTTTTACAATATATTTTCTTAAAGCAAGGTCTGCTTCATCTCTGTTAATTTCAGCACCTATTTCTTGGTTGAATGGTGTTGATTCTTTTGTTATTAAAACTACTGGTTGGTAAACTTCAACTCCATCATCATCTGTTGAATTATTTTTCCATAATGTAGCTTGTGTTTCATATTTTGTATAATCTAAAGCTAAACCAATTTTTGTTATTGTTTTATTTGTTTTTGGTAGATATATGTAATAATTTTGATCGAATATTTCTTTTACATTTTTATTTGTGAATTCTTCTTCACCTTCAATTAAAATTTCATATTCTTCTCTTGCAATTTCATTTCCATTTTGATCTTCTACAACTAATTTATAATCAGCTGGTAAAACATTTCCTGATTTTACATTAAATGGTCCTACAACATAATATTCACTATTAACTGAAGCTTGTGGTGTTACATCAGCAAATTCTGGATATGTTAATTTAACTGTTTCAGCACCTTTTTTAGCTTCTGTAATTAAATATGAATATAAATGTTCAGCCATTAATTGACGATCATCTGCGCCAAATAAATCAGCATATTCACCTTTTGTTGTTACTTGTTCTCCATCAACTATTTCATGTTTAGTTAATTCGATTGAAAGTAATTTTTCACCTTTAAATTCATCAGAATCATTATTTGTGAAGTACCACATTGCATATTGTTGTACTACATCAATATCATCATCTGTCAATAAAGCTTTAACTCTATCTATATCAAATTCTGAATTAGCAAATGCTTTAGCTAAATATGCATCTTTTTGATTTGCAGCATTTTTTGTAAAAATGTTATCAACTAACCAAATTAATGCTTTATAGTTATTTGTCCATTTTTCACTATCTTCAGTATAAGATGTACTTAAATGTAATGATTTAACATTTGTATCTGCAGAATCTTTTAAGTCTGCAACATTTGTATATGTTAAACTATTAAGTCCTTGTGATGTTACTCCTGGGAATGTTTTCTTAGCATTTAAACAATAGAATACATTTTCATAATCTGTATCCCCTTTTGTAACAATTTTAAATATTCTTGTTTTCCCTACAACGTATTCATAAGGTGTAGTATCATAAACAGCTCTTTGAGCTTCTGTTAATGTACCACTTGATTCATCTCCACCTTCATGCATTAAGAATACTTGAAGTTCTGCAGTTGTATCAGTTGATTTTAACGCAGCAGCAAGTACTGGTGTTGCGTATGGCATTAATAGTGTAAGTACACATACTAATACAAAAGCAATTTTTGAAATTCTTTTTTTCAACATAATTTCTACCTTCCTCTATTAAATTTATTACATAGTGATATTATTCTATAATATATTTTATCTTATAAAATATAGATGTCAATAATTCGATTTTGTATTTTATCCGCAATCATTACTCCCACCTACATTTCGCACTACATATCAATTATATTACATTTTCGCCACAAAATCAAGTAATTATGTAAATTTTATGCTATTTTAAGCCATTTTTCACAGTTCTTTCACATTTTATTTTAATTTAAGTAATTTTTTATATAAAAAGCTCATATAATCCATTGATATTTCTTATTTTAGGAGTTTTTTATGAAACGTATTTTTTTAATCTTTATTTTAACAATTTTTCTTACGCCTACCCTTTCTTTTTGTGATGACAATCTTTTACTAGAAGAACTTGAACCATTTTTATATACCGATCAAGAAGTCTCTTCAGACGAAGATATTATTACTTACTCTAAGAATATTGTAGTTTTTGATCGTAATTCTAAAAGAATTCTTTTTGATAAAAATTCTACAGAAAAAATCCCCATAGCATCAACAACCAAGATTCTAACTTGTATAATAGCCTTAGAAACACTTGATTTCAACAAAAATCCAATATACACAATCTCTCAAAACGCTGCTTCCGCAACAGGTTCGACCTTAGGTCTAAAATATAACAAAACAATTTCTTTACAAGATTTACTATACGGATTGATGCTAAGATCAGGTAATGATTGTGCCATTTTACTTGCAGAAATAATATCAGGAGATGTTAATTCTTTTTCTTTATTAATGAATCAAAAAGCAAAAGAATTAAATTTAACTGACAGTAACTTTACTACTCCACACGGATTAGATCAAGAAAATCATTACTCAACAGCTTATGATTTAGCTATACTTACTGATTACGCATTAAATAATCCAATATTTAAGCAAATTGTTTCTTCTAAAGAAAAAAACATCGTTTTAAATGGAATTCCTACTACAATAAATAATACCAACGAATTACTTGGAAATTATGACGGCATTTATGGTGTAAAAACAGGTTTTACATTCAATGCAGGACGTTGTTTAATTTCAGCTTATAAAAACTCTGATTTCGACCTTATTATTGCTGTTTTAGGTGCAAATTCAAAATCTATCCGTTCAAAAGATACAAAAACATTAATAAATTATATTAATTCTAACTTTAAAAACTTAGACTTTCAAAATATAATAGAAACTTCTTTTAATTATTCTATTAAAAACATACATAATTCACTAATTTTAAATAAAACTCAAACAACACCAAATTTTCATTTAGAAAAACTATCTAATTATACTATACCTATTAATTTAAATGGAAAACAAATCTTTAAAACAAAAACTTATATTACCCCAGTTTTATCTTACAAAACACCTAAAAACAGTGTTGTTGGTAATTTAATTTTATACAACAATAACTCAACATTATTGAAAGTAAATATACATCTTTCTAATTCATTAAAAAGAAATACTCTCCCATTCTATTTTAAAAATTTCTTTTCTAATACATTTTAATGTTTAAAATTACGTAATATGGGTAAAATTTTCCTATATCTATTAATCATTATATAGAAAGGAGAATTATGAAAGAATTTATACTTAAGAATAAGATTTGCATATTAACAATAACCATCGGTTTAATAACATTTACAATCTTCAATCATACACTCGCTATGAGCGACTACGAAAAAGTTGATTATTCTCTTGGTATTGTTAATACAGAATATTTAAACATGAGAAGCGGTTCTAATATTAGCTTTGACGCTATTGATTTACTTACAAAAAATGAATATGTTAGAATTTTTGGAAAAATTGGAGAATGGTATATTATTCAAAACGAAGATGATAAAATCGGAACAGTTCATTCAAATTATATAAATCCTGTTTCAAATGAAAAAGCCGCTGCAACAAACAGCTTAACAATCGAAAATGAACATAGTTTAACCGAAGACGAAAACTACCTTTTAGACTTAATTAATAAGGAAAGGAACAAACACAATTTAAATGAATTAAAAATAGATAAAGAACTTCAAAATATAGCAAGATTAAAAGCTGAAGATTTAGTAAAAAACAACTATTTTTCACACACATCTCAAACATATGGATCCCCTTTTGATATGCTAAAAACATACAATATTTCTTATAAAACCGCTAGTGAAAATATCGCAGGTAATCCTGATTTAGATAACGCTTTACAAACATGGCTTAATTCTGAATCACATAAAAATAATATCTTAAGCAACAATTATAACTATACTGGACTTGCTGTTGTTGATAGTATTGCATATGGAAACATTATTGTCCAATTTTTTATCGGCAGATAAATAAGCAAACTAAAAGGACAGATTTTACTCTGTCCTTTTAATTTATTATTAGAATTTTCTTTTTCTTGCAGCCTCTGATTTTTTCTTTCTTTTTACGCTAGGTTTTTCATAGTGCTCTCTTTTTCTAACCTCTTGTAACACACCATTTCTAGCACATTGTCTTTTAAATCTTTTTAGTGCATCTTCTATATTTCCATTATTAACTTTAACTTCTGACATTGATTTTTTCCCCTCCTTCCGAAGCTCAAAAACATCTTGTGGGATTGATTTCTTTATGTAATTAATCCTCTTGATTCGCTTAACTGCTTAATATTATACATTACAAAGTATCGAATTGTCAATACTTAATTTGTATCAAATAATTCTCCTATTGAAGTTTCTTCATGGATTCTCTTAATTGCTTCACCAAACAATTCAGAAATTGATACTACAGTTATCTTATCTATTTGTTTTTCTTTTGGTAGAGGAATTGTATTTGTCATTACAAGTTCTTTTAAATTTGATTTAGATATTCTTTCAATTGCAGGACCTGAAAGTACACCATGTGTACAACCTACATAAACATCTTTTCCTCCAAACTTTTTAATAACTTCAACTGTTTCCATTATAGAACCTGCTGTATCTACTTCATCATCAAATACTAGCGCGTTCTTTCCTTTAATATCACCAATTACGCTTGTTGCTATTGCTTTATCATCATTTCCATCTCTTCTTTTATCAACTAAAGCAATTGGACATCCAAAATGTTCAGCATATTTATATGCTTTTTTAGAACTTCCCGCATCAGTAGCAACAACAACTTTGTTTTCAATATTTTTTAAATCAAAATATTTTTGTAATAAGCTTTGTCCTGTTAAAACATCACAATTTATATTAAAGTACGCTTGAATAGCTTTATTATGCAAATCACATGTTAATACACGATTTGCTCCAGCAGCTTCTATTAATTGAGCAAATAATTTTGCTGTAACTGGAATTCTTGGTTGATCTTTTTTATCAGATCTTGAATACATATAATATGGTAATACTACTGTTATTCTTTTAGCAGATGCTCTCTTAACTGCATCTATTGTTATTAATAACTCCATTATTCTTTCATTTACAGGTGGTTCTGTTGATTGTACTAAGAAAATATCTTTATCACGTACACTTTCTAATATTTGAACGAAATTGTTATCATTTTTAAATTTCATTCTTTTAATTTCACCTTTTTCAATTTTAAGATATTCGCATACCTCATCTGTAAATTTTTCTGCCGATTCACTACATGAAAAAACTTTTAAATTCTCCATCTTTTTCTTCCTTATACTTTTATATAAATTTAGGTTTTTAAGCTAAACAACCGAATATTTAGCATAGATAAACCTATAAACTTTAACTATACCTTTAGGTCGTCATCTTCTTTTATATTTTCAGCAGCAATTTTCTCTTCTACTGGTTTAATTTCAAATGCTGGAGTTATTGAAATAACATTATCATTTGTAACTTCCCCACTTCCTACTGATATTGCAGAACTTCCATCTGTTGGAGCATAAACTGGTTCATTTTTAGTTTTAAATTCTTTAAATACAAGAATTTTTGAATCTTTAGATTCATATCTTGCTTCATCACCAAATTTTAATTGAACAGTTTTTCCTTCAGCCAAACTTGCTTGTACATCAATTTTCTTTTGATTTGTAGAACCTCTAAATTTTAAATTAACTAATTTTTGTTCTTCTATAAATTGACCATCAACAATGATATCTATATGTTTTAAGATTTCTTTTGTATAATCGTTTTTATTATACATATCTCCCATTAAATCTTCTTCAAATCTATATCCTGTATAACACCAAATATCCTTATCAGGAAATCTTTCTTTAACAGCTTTTACAAGTGGTACTAACCCTTGTTGATTAACTGGTTCCATTGGCTCTCCTCCTAATATAGAAAGCCCAGATATATAATCATGATCTAATAAATCTAATATATAATCAATTGTTGTTTCATCAAATTTTTTACCATAATTAAAGTCCCATGCTTCTTTATTATGGCACCCTTTACAGTGAAAATGGCATCCACTAACATATATTGATACCCTCACTCCAGTTCCATCTTGTACATCTATTGTCTTTATATCTGCATAATTCATATCAGTAACCCCTTTGTATCATTCTTTTACAAAACTTAAGCCGCTTGAACTTATTTTTTATTTAATTCAAACGGCTTTCATTTCAAAACATCTAATGTATACTAAAATCTTTAGTATCTTAAATACTTTGCTTATCTATTGTATTTTCTAAATATGTAGTACTCTTGATTTAATTTCTTTTGTTTTTCCAACATTCCAGAAGTTTTCTCCTAAGTATCCACATGTTCTTCTTGTAACGTTCATTTTAGCGTGGTCTTTATTACCGCATTGTGGACATTCCCATTCATTCTCATCATTAATTTGAATTTCACCGTCAAATCCACAAATGTGACAGTAATCTGATTTTGTATTAAACTCAGCATATTGAATATTATCGTAAATAAATTTAACGATTTCTTCTAATGCTTCTAGATTATTTTTCATATTTGGTATTTCTACATATGAAATAGCTCCACCTGATGAAATTGGTTGATATTTGCTTTCGAATTTTAATTTTTCAAATGCATTTATTTTTTCTCTAACATCAACATGGTATGAGTTTGTATAATATCCTTTATCTGTAATATCTTCGATATCTCCAAATCTTTCTTTATCAACTCTTGCAAATCTATAGCATAAACTTTCTGCTGGTGTTCCATATAATGCAAATCCTAATCCTGTTTCTTCTTTCCATTTATTAACTGTTTCTCTCATATGGTTCATAATTCTTACTGAGAATTCTTCACCAACAGGATCTGTGTGACTTACACCTTTCATTAATTTTGTTACTTCATATATACCAATATATCCTAATGATATTGTTGAGAAATATGAATTTAATAATTTATCAATTGGTTCACCTTTTTCAAGTCTTGCAATTGCTCCATATTGCCAGTGAATTGGAGAAGCATCTGATAAAGTTCCAAGTAATGCGTTATGTCTGCACATTAATGCATCAAAGCATATTTGTAATCTTTCATCAAATAATTTCCAGAATTTTTCTTCATCTCCGTTAGCAATAATACCAATTTGTGGTAGGTTAATACTAACAACACCTTGATTAAATCTTGATTCGAATACATATTCTCCTTTTTCATTTTTCCAAGGTGATAAGAAACTTCTACATCCCATTGGGCTGAATACGTTTCCTTCATAGTTTTCTCTCATTATTTTTGCTGAGATATAATCTGGGTATAATCTCTTTGAAGAACATTGAACTGCAAGTTTTGTTAAATAATCATATTTACCACCTTTTAAGCAGTTATGTTCATCTAAAACATAGATTAGTTTTGGGAATGCTGGTGTTACATATACACCTTTTTCATTTTTAATTCCTTGTAATCTTTGTTTTAATATTTCTTCGATTATCATTGCATTTTCTTCAACATATTCATCATCTTTATCAAGATACATAAATATTGTTACGAATGGGCTTTGTCCATTTGTTGTCATTAATGTATTGATTTGATATTGAATTGTTTGAACACCAGAAGCTAAATCTTCTTGTCTTCTTTCAATAGCATCTTCTTTTGCTCTTTCTTCAGCTTCTTCTTTTGATAATCCTTTTTCTATATATCCTAAAAATCTTCTTTTAAAGATTTTATCGTATGTTTTTCTTAAATATTTACCTAAGTGGCGAATGTCAACTGATTGTCCACCATATTGGCTACTTGCTACAGCTGCAATAATTTGTGTCATTACAGTACAAGCAACTTGGAAACTTTTTGGACTTTCAATCATTTTTCCATTCATTACTGTTCCGTTATCTAACATATCTCCAATGTTAACTAAACAACAGTTGTGCATTGGTTGAACAAAGTAATCTTTATCATGGAAGTGTAATACTCCATCGTTATGAGCTTTAACGATTCTTTCTGGAAGCATAATTCTATCAGCTAAATCTTTAGAACATTCTCCAGCTATTAAGTCTCTTTGTGTTGAAACTAAAACAGCATTTTTATTACTATTCTCTTCCATTGTATCTTTGTTTGCATTTCTTACTAATGTTAATATACTCTCGTCTGTTGAATTTGCTTGACGAAGCATAGCATGTTTTTCTCTATAAAGAATATATTTTTTTGCAAGTGTAAATTTTCCAAATTCCATTAATTTACGCTCGATTATGTCTTGAATTTCTTCTACATGCATTGTAGGTTTGTTTAAACTTTCGATGTATTTTGTGATAAATTCAATTGATGATCTTGAAACTTTATCTTTTCCTCCTACTTCTCTGTTTGCTTGACTAATAGCAATTACTATTTTATCGCTATCATATTCAACTTTTCTTCCGTCTCTTTTGATTACCTTCATATCTCTTGAACCCCCGCTTTAGAACTTATATTTACCACTTAAATTTTTTCTTCTTTCGTAACTCAATTTCTGTTATTATTTTAGCATTTAAAAAAATAATGTCAAACGCACTGTCATTATGTTTCCGAAGCCTTGTAACTGTTCACTTCAAGCCTTTTTTTGATAGTTACTTTTTGTGTTATTTTTGCCCCTATTTTTTTGTTAAATTTTGTAAGTTGCTTATATCAAGGATTACAAGTTTTTATATTTCAAATATATTTCTTTTTTAATACATTTTTTATACTTTATCTATTTTTTATCCTTATTTTAATATAATTAGAAGAGAAAACGATAATTATTCCTATTTTATTTTTTAACAAAAAAAGCTGTGATTTTGAATAATCACAGCTCGATTTGTATAATATACTATTATTCTTGGATTTCTCTTGCTTTAACAATAACTCTTTTTTTACTATCATCTGTACATGTAATTAATGTTATTTCTTTTAATCCATTTGTTCTTTGTGTTGTACAAGAAGTATCTTCTGGAACAACAACATACTTATCGTAAATTTTATATTGTAATGTTTTTCCTGTTAAATCTGTTATTTCTATAGTTTCACCTAAAGGTAAATCTGGAACATGACTAAAGAATTTATCACTTCTATAATTATGTCCTACTATACAAAAATTACCTACTTCATTTGGGTCCGCCCCATGGAATTTTGTTGGTGCTATTTTTAATAATTCATCTGTTGTTGTATTTAATATTGGATAGTAACAATCAATTGATGGAATATTAATACTTGCAAGCATATAATATCTTTGTCCACTTTGTGTTTCTAACCATTCAATATTATCTTCTGGATTAACATCTTCTACTGGTTCTGAATATATAATTTCAAATGGATCCTCTGTATTTAATATAACAACTATAGCATTATCAGCAAATTTTATTGTTGTATCATCAGCAACATTATCTTCAAATATTAAATTTGAAAGAATTTCTTGTGATATTGCTTCATTTTTATTTTTATCATATTCTGCATAAATATAATAAGAGAATAAAATGCAAACCAAAAATACAGAAATAAAGAAATCTATTTTATACATTCTTTTCTTTCTTTTAAGTTCTGGTGTTATATATAATTTTTCAGAAACTAAAATTTGATTCATTTTCTCTCCTTTCTACGCAAAATATCATTATAATTATATCATTTAGCAATATAGCTTTCAAGTGAAATAGTTACATATTTTTCAAAATTATGTTATTTTTTAATTTCTTCTAAATTTATTAACCATTTATCATACCAGTTTAATGCAAATCTTGCTCTTGAATCTATTTCTCTTGATTCTACCAAAAATGTTTCAACTGGAAAATAAGTAATAATTTCACCATTTGGTACAAACGTATCTATAAGACTAATACATTCTATTAAAGTTATATTATCTTCATATTTTATATTAAAACAATCTAAGACTTCTTTTATTTTTTCGAAGCAATCTATATAAAATTTATCTATAACTTCAACAAATTTACCTTCTTCAATTAATTTTTCAATTTCACTTTTATTTATCATTTTTACCTCTTTAATTTAATGTTGGTCCATTTCTATTATCTCTATCTACCATATTAGTATAATGTTCTCTATCATTTTTTACACAAATTTTAAAACCACTTAAATCACCATTTTGTAAATACTCTGATGGAAATGGTTTATCAAAATCAACTGAATCAATACTATAATGTAGTCCATCAGCTATATATGAATATATTTTATCTAATCTTTCCTTTGTTTCTTGACTATAGAAACAATTTACTTTAGGATTATCATATTCTTCTAATATACTATAAATTTGATATATTCTTTTAGGAGATAATTTAAAATTAACAAATGGTCTAAATGGAATCTCATCTATAGAATCAAGTGGAAACTCACTTACTTCCGCTCCACTCATAACTTGTCCATTAATTAAAGGTACAAATGAATTTCCATCAGAATGATCTCTATAGCTATTTAAATAAAACGGTATAAAAACATTATATTTCGTATTAAAATTTGTACCATTCATCTTCTTATCACGTTCTATATCTAATGCTACCTTGCTTTGTTCCCCATCTTGTCTATTTTTTACTTCATTTTTATAAAGTTCTACTTGTGCCAACGCTTTTACTTTATATAAATATTCTTCTAATCTTTTACAAGAACAATATTCATATACATCTTTTAAAGTAATATTAGTTTCAAATTTTTCATTTGTAATCGCTAACATTTCTCTAATTCTTAATGTAATATCATCACCACTATTTTCATCAAAACCTAATTCTTTATCTAAAAAATGTTCTCTCATCAAATTACCATTCATACATACAGATGAAAGATAATCATTAATATATCTCATTGTATAACCATTAAGTTCTAAGTCTCCTGGTATATCTGACAATACATTTTTGCTAACTAACTCAACTTCTTTAGAAGATTTACTTACCCAATCCATAGTTTTTGCTAACAACTCAATTGTAGTATCATTTTCTGTATCTAAAAACACATCTTCTAAATCAGAATCTTCTAATAATAATGGTCTTATTAATCTATTTCCTACAATAGAAAACTGTTGATTATGGCAATATTTTAAAGAATCTAATAGCACTGTTTTACTTAACATATCTTCATACAAACTCTTTAATACACTTCTTAAAACATCATCATAATTCTCTTTTGAAAACCTAGCATTTGACAATGATATATAATGTTTTTTTAATATTCTAGTAAGCCCCGCATACATATCTGCCAAACATAAATTCATGTCAAAAGAATCGCTACCACTCATTTTTTGAAAGCGTTTTTTCATTTTTTCATATTCTTTTTTCTCTCTTTTATTACATGAAAAATTAGACATATTATTCTCCTATTATAAAAAATTATATATTAACTTTTATATAAATACAAATACATTACAGATACAAAATTATGACAAACTAGACTTTTTTGTAATTTTGTTGTATAATAGAGAACAGTCATTTTATTTTTTGTACAAAATTTCTAAAACTTATAATTATGTTAGATATTTTGTAGTTCAAATAAACGATTAGTTTGCAATCATCTATTTTATGGGAGGACGGTATATGAAAAAACGCAAACGGAATAATTTATGCATTGTCCCTATTCTGATCATATTTCTATTAGTAATAACAGTAGGTGGAATAATGACAGAACATGGCATTGCAGATGTACTATTTTCACAAACAGATTCTACTGAAACAGGACCAACAGTAGACATTCCAGATTCAGATATATCTCAAAATCAAACTGATTCATCTACAGAAAATAAGGAAACCGAGGTTGAAACAACACCTCAAGAAATTCCTTCAAACACTGAAACAAATCCCAGTGTTTCTGAAAATGAAGAAGAACAAACTGAAGATAATGAGACAACCAGTGACGAAGAAACATATCCACCAGATACAACTCTTGAGGAAATTGAACCTCCAAAAGAGAATGTCGATCCTGAAAAACATGGTGGAACCATTTACTTAACCTTTGATGATGGACCCTCGGCAGAAATTACGCCGTACATTCTTGATATCTTAGGAGCAAAAGGTGTAAATGCAACATTCTTTATTGTTGGTTATAAACCTGGAACTGTCAAAGAAGAACTAGTTCAACGAATTGTTGATGAAGGTCATAGCTTAGGACTTCATGGCGAATCTCACGATTATTCAAAAATCTATACTTCTATCGAAAACCTAGAAGCAAACTTTTTAACGCTTCAAAGTAAGATTTTTGAATCTACTGGAATACGCCCCACTATCATAAGATTTCCTGGTGGTAGTTCAAACACAGTCAGTAAAAACTACTGTACAGGCATTATGACTAAAGCATCAACTTATCTAACAGAACAAGGCTTTGTCTACTTTGACTGGAATGTCGACTCCAGAGATGCTGGAGTTGCAAAAACAGCTGATGAAGTTTATGAAAATGTAATTTCTGGCTTAAAGCCTGGTAGAAGGAATATCGTTTTAATGCACGATAGTGCTTCAAAAATGCACACCTTAGAGGCTCTCGAGTCAATCATTGATTATGGGCTTGAAAACGGCTATGAATTCAAAGTCATTACAGCCGAAACAGAACCCATGACTCATCCAATCGCAAATTGAATACAAAAAGAACCGTTCCCTCTTGGGAGCGGTTCTTTACTTTTTACCATACATCATCAGAACTTTTTTTCTTTTTTGTTCCAATTTTTTTGATTTTTCCAAACATTCCTGATTTTTGTTCTTGAATATCTTCATCTTCTATTGGAGCATGTCTTTTTGATGTTATTTTTTTAATTTCTCCAAAAAATGATGTTTCTTCCTCTTCTTCTTCAATTTTTGGTTTTTGAGCTTTTCTAATATTTTCAAAGAAAATAGCATCTTTTTGTGCATTTTCTTCAGCTTCTATATCTTCTTTTCTTTTTGTTTTTGCTGGAATTACATCTGAATCAGTCAAATCTATAGTTTGATATTTTTCACCAAAGATATCAAATTCTTCCTCTTCTTCATCATCAAAATCATCAACAGCTTCATCAACTAAATCATCATAAGATTGAATTTTCTTTCTTAATAATTCTTTTATCTCATCACTTTCATCTTCTGGAATTTCAATTTTCTTAGAAGATTTTTTAGTTTTTATTTCAACAATAGATTCTTCTTCATCGTCATCAAAATTAAATGATATATCTTCATCATCATCTTCTTCGTCTTCTTCGTCTTCTTCGTCATCATTGTCAAAGTTTATTTCATCGTCATCTTCTTCATCTTCTTCGTCGTCAAAATCATCTTGAATATCAATATCGTCTATAGATTCATCGTCATCATCAAAATCTATTTCTTCGTCATCTTCCTCTTCTTCATCGTCGTCATCAAATGTTACTTTTGAAGGCATAATTAATTCTACATCTTCGTCATCGTCTTCGTTTTCTTCAACAGATTTTTTTGACTTTTTATTAATACTTTTGAAGTTTTTAAATGCTTCGTCTTCATCATCTTCATCTTTTTCCATTTCATCTAATTCAATATCTAAAGAGCCATGAATTTCGAAAGGCATTCTAGGAACTTCTTTTTTCTTTTCTTCTTTTTTCTCTTCTACTACTTCTTCAACAACTTCTTCTTGAGCTGTTTCTTCATCATATTCTTCAGAATCTTCATTTACATTTTCATCGAATTCTTTAGGAATATCAAATTCTTCAACATCTCTTCCAAATACTTCAGAAACATTTTTATAAAATACAGTATAAATTCCTCTTACACCTTCAATTCTCCAATAGTTTGAATTAATTAAAGTTGCTGTATTTAAATTTACTCTGTTTTTCTCTCTTTTAAATTTCTCTTCTTTTTCTTTTATTTCTGTTAAATATGATTGATTATATAATTCTTTATATGCTTTCTTAGTTGCTTTATTTGTTGCTTCTCTTAATAAAAGTTCAAACAAATTATTAATTTGTACTGTATCTGCATTAAAGTTTTCACAAGCTTCACTCATTAATCTATTGTGAGATTTTCTACCATGAATAATTGTCATTCTCTCATAATCTAAAAATTGAGTCATATATTCTTTAACTGCTATAATGAAGTCTATTTTTGCTTTTTCATTTCTTAAATATTTTTTATGTAATTCTATTTTTGCACTACCAGTATCTATATCCCCCATCAATTTAACCATTTTATCGTATATAGTTAAATATGATGCAGCTTCCTTTTTAGCAATATCTGTCCAAAAAACCGTAGCACTTTCAATAACACCTTCATTAAAAGGTATTTTCTCCCTACTACCGTTTTCTTGTAAAGTAGCAATTATATCTTCTGTATTATCAAATTTTGCAAAAGCTTTAATTTCTGCAATATTTTCTTGATCAATTAGATCAAAGTTTGCTCTGGCTTGTTCATATATTTCATTATAATCATTTTCAGCCATTTTTTTGTATCTTTTACATTTTGATAATTCAAATTTCTTTTCGTTAAATTCTCCCAAAGCATTTATAAGAGCAACTCTTATGCTTTTCATGTCTTCGTTATTTTTTTCTACTTCGGCTTCAATTTTTTCTATGCATTTTTCTATTTCTTCTATTTTACCATCTAAGTTGTTAAATAATAAATTTCTGTTATATTCTAGCTTTGCACTTCTTTTGTATAATTTTTCTTGTGTTAATTGTATTGTTTTTATCTTTTTTAATGTTTCATTGTAATCTTGAATTGCAATAAATTCTTTTTGATAATTTACTTGATATTTTTCTAGCTTTTCTACTAATTCACAATAAAAATAAAAATTGTCTCTTAAATTACCTTCTCTTCTGTACTCTAATAAGTTTTCAAAATAACGTTCTAATACAATTGCACTTCTTTCATACATAAAAAATTGCCTCCTATAGCAAGTAATTATTTTTTTACATTATATATGACTTTTTCCAAAAAGTCCATATTTTAATCAAAAAAACCTCACTTTTTTCAATGTTTTTGACGATTTTTTTGTCATTTTTATAGTCTTTTTGACCATTTTCTTTCTTTTACGCAAAATTTATGCTATAATTAGTATAATCAGTACATTCTGATTATATAATTTCATAGGAAGGAGCTGGCTACACATGTCATTAGTCAAATGGTTTATCAATACATGGTTGTATTTTTTGTTAGTGCCATGTCTTTTGATTATTCTTATCTACCTGTTAGCACCTCTCATTCGCCTTGTGGCTAAATTTTTGAGAAACAGGACCGTATTCTTTTGGGTGACAGTGGCAACCGCAGTATGTGTTGTTCTTACTATCATATTGCTGTAACTGGCTCCCATTTGGATAATGCAAATGCAAACGCCATGGTGCCCACCTTATACAACCTTCTTTCGAGTTGGTTATAGGTGGGCATTTCCTTTTTGCTTTACAAACTTCCCTCTTTAGATTATAATCAAAACGATAGTAATCTTGAGAAATGGAGGGATGACTATGTTACTTAATAAATTACTTTCTGATGTCGAAACAATAAACAAAGTTGGTGATCTAAATTTAGATATAACTAATATACATTCAGACTCAAGAAAAATTAAAGAAGGCGGTCTTTTTGTAGCCATCAACGGCTTTACAAAAAATGGTGTTGATTTTATTCCAGATGCAATTAAAAATGGTGCTATAGCAGTAATTGTTGAACCTGATGTTGATGTTAATTCATTAAACTTAGGCGAAGAAGTAAAAGCAATTATTTCTGTAAAAAATACTCGTTTAGCCCTTGCTCAAACAGCTTGTGAATTTTATGACCACCCTTCTAAAAAACTAAAACTTATTGGTATTACAGGAACAAAAGGAAAAACAACTACTACTTTCATGGTAAAATCAATTTTAGAAGCTCAAAACTATAATGTTGGTTTAATCGGTAGTATTGCTGTATATATTAATGGTGAAAAATATGAAGATACTGACAGAACAACACCTGAAAGTATCGAAATACAAAAATATTTATCTGAAATGGTAAAACAAAATGTTGAAATCGCAATAATCGAAGTATCTTCTCAAGCAATGAAACTTGATAGAGTTGCTGGTTGTTCATTTGAAGTTGGTTTATTTACAAACTTAACTGAAGATCATATTAGTCCAAAAGAACATCCAAATATGGAAGACTATTTTAATTGCAAATTAGAACTTTTAAAACTTGCAAAACACGGTGTTATTAATGTTGATGATCCAACTGTAGAAAAAGTTAAATCTTTATTACCTGAAAAAGACATCAAAACATTTTCTATTGATAATCCTTCAGATTTTAAAGTTAACCCTGATACAGTACAAATTACTGATTCATCTATCGATTTTGATATTGACTATAATCAAAAAGAAGAACACATTACAGCTTGTATCCCTGGTAGATTTAGTGTTTATAATGCTGCTGGTGCAATAGCTGCATGTTCATTCTTTGATACAACAGCTGATAATATTAGAATCGCTTTAAAAGATTTACGTGTTCTTGGTAGAAGTGAATTAGTTCCAAACAAACTTGGACTAACAATCATGATTGATTATGCCCATACCCCATCTAGTCTTGAAAGTATCCTTACAGCTGTAAATACTTATGCAAAAGGCAAAGTTATTTGTGCTTGGGGTGTTGGTGGTGATAGAGACGCAACAAAACGTCCTATAATGGGTGAAATTTCAGGTCGTCTTGCAGACTTCACAGTTTTAATGTCTGATCAAGTTAGAACTGAAGATCCATTAAAAATATTAAAAGAAATTGAAGTCGGAATTATTCCTACTAAAAAACCATATAAAATCATCGTAGATCGAACAGAAGGAATTAGATATGCTATTTCAATTGCTAAACCAGGCGATATCATTGTAATTCCTGGTCTTGGACATGATTTATATCTAGAAAGAAATGGTATTAAATATCCATATGACGAAAGAAAAGTTATAACAGAATTAATAGATGATATGATTAAAAATGGTGAAAGAAAACCTATTAATATTTAATAAAAAGCAAAACGGTCGCCCAAAAGGGCAACCGTTTTTTTTGCATCATTCATCGTTTCCTAATTAAGAACAATACGGTACTTCAGCACACCATAGTGTACAGAGAATTCATCCAACAGCTTGATATCTTTCCGATTCAGCTTCTTAACGATTTTCCTGTTTCCCTGCTTGCACTTAAAGTGAATTTCTTTGAGTATCCCCTGCTTATCCTGAACATCGTACCACTTGCGTGTTTCAATCCAGTATAAAAAAGGTTCAGTTCTGAAACCCAGCTCTTGCAGGAATTCAGCTTGACTGTCAGAAATATTCCAGATTACCTGTTTCTTACCAGTCCGTTTCGCTTCAAACACCTTGTGTTTGAGTTGTGAATTCTTGTATGCTTTGTTTTTCATACCACACCTCATTTCAATTTTGATGCTTTTGCTATATTTCAAATAGCACTTTATATTATAAAAGCAATTTATTTAGATTTCAAGTTTTTTATTATATTATTTATCTTCATATATTTATTTCACCTTCAAATACAAATTCCGCACCTCCACTTAATTCTATACAATCACCTATACAAACTGACAAATTTCCACCTTGAGTTTCCACAATTAATTCATTTTTTGTGGATTTATATTTATTAGAAACTGCAGCTGCAGCACACACACCAGTACCACAAGAATTTGTTTCACCAACTCCTCTTTCCCATATTCTAATTAATAATTTAGATTTATTTTCTATTTTTACAAATTCAACATTTGTTTTTTGAGGAAAATATTTATGATTTTCAATTATTCTACCGTATTTTTCTACATCAAATTCTTTTAGATTATCTACAAAACATACAGCATGAGGGTTTCCAATTAATAATGGATATATCTTCAAGCCTTCTATAACCACTACATTTGCATCAGTCTTAATTGTTCTAAAAACAGGAATTTTATCAAAATCCCATATTATTTTTCCCATATTCACCTTTAAAGTCGAAACTTTTTTATTATCTATTTTTAAAAACACTTCTTTAATTCCTGCTATAGTTTCAACTTTAATTATATTTTTAATAATTATTCCCTTTTCATATACATATTTAGCTAAGCATCTTATACCATTCCCACACATTTCTGCTTCAGAACCATCTTTATTAAATATTCGCATTTTACAATCAGCAATCTTACTATTTTCTATAATAATTACTCCATCTGCTCCTATTGAAAAATGATTCATACATAAAAATTTACTTAGCAATTTATAACTATAATTAATTCTATTATCCAAATTATTTAACACTATAAAATCATTACCTGTCGCTTGCATTTTAGAAAAAAAGAACATATAACCACCTCTTTCTTTAGGTAATTATATGTTCTCATATTTTATTTATTCTAATTTTTAATGAGCATCAACTAGTTCTTTTTTAATAACAACATTTACTATTGTACCTTCTTCAACTTCTGTTTCAAATATTGGATCTTGTGATATAACAACACCAACATCTCCATCAACTTGAATATTTAAGTTTTGAGCTCTTAAAGCATTTCTTGCTTGTTCTTGTGTCATTCCTTTAATATTTGGTACAACAACTTTATTTCTCTCTTCATCTGCTGATGTATATAAGCAAATTGTTGAACCTTCATCTAATAATGTACCATATTTTGGTACTTGATCGTATACTAATACTGTATCTTTATTCTCTACATCTTTTACACTTACTTTAAATCCTAAATTTTGTAGTAACGCTGTAGCAGAATTTATAGATTTATCTTTAACATTTGGTATAGAAATTAATTTGTCTTCTACTTCTGGTTCTTCTTCTATCTTAGCTGTAGAAGTAACACCTAAATATGGAAGAACTTCTGTTAATATTTTAGATACATATGGTCCTGCAACAGTACCACCTTGATGTTCTGCATCTTTACTTAATCCTTCTAACATAAATAATACAACAACTTGTGTATTCTCTATTGGTGATGCAGCTATAAATGAAGCAACATATCCTTCCTCTATATTAGCAGCTATAGGTTCTGATGTACCACTTTTTCCACCAATTGAATATCCTTCTACTGCAGCTTGTCTACCAGTACCATCAGTTACAACTGATCTCATCATACCTTTAACTTTATCCGCAGTTTCTTTTGAAATAACTTGTCTTACTTTTTTAGTATCTATTACATCGATACTTCCAGTATCTGTATTTTCTACTTTACTTACTATTGTTGGTTCTACATAAACTCCGTCATTACAAATTGCAGATATAGCTGAAATAAGTTGTAATGGTGAAATTTCAAATCTTTGACCAAATGATGTTGTAGCAAGTTCAACTGGTCCCATATCATCTAATTCATAAAATGTTCCATTATATGCTTTTGATATATCACTACCAATAGAATCAAAAAGACCAAAAGCACTAAAATATTTATATAATGTGCTAGCACCTATTCTTTGACCCAATTGCATAAATGCAGGGTTACATGAATTTTGAAGTGCAACTCTTAAAGATTGTGATTCATGAGGTAATGCTCTCCAACAATTAATTGGTTTCTCATCTGGGTCAACAACATAAGAACCAGAGCAATAAAAATCTCCTCCCTTATCAGTTGTAACTAACCCTTCCTCTAAACCTACAGCAGCTGTTATCAATTTAAATGTTGAACCAGGTTCATATGTTCCTGAAACAGCTTTGTTTTTCCATAAATTTAAAAGTGATGCAGATCTATCTTCTGCTTCTAAACTTTTCCATTCTTCCTCAGTATAACCAGTTGCTTCAAAACTAGATGGTGCATTTAAATTATAACTTGGATTACTAGCCATAGCATAAATATGACCATTTTTTGGATTCATTATAATTACTGTTCCTGACTTTGCTGATGTATTTTCTTGCATTGCTTGCTCTAAATATTTTTCAGCTGTAGCTTGTATAGAAACATCTATTGTAAGATATATATTACTTCCATTTTCTGAAGCTATATATTGTTCATCTTCATCTGAAATAGGATTTCTTGAAGCATCTACTGTAGTAACAACTTTCCCTGCAACACCAGTTAACACTTTATCCCATCTTTCTTCTAATCCGGCTCTACCAGTATTATCTGTTCCACAAAATCCAATTAAATTAGATGCTAAACCATTATATGGATAAAATCTTTTTGAATCTTCATCTATGTTTATACCAGCTGTAATTTTATTCTCACCCATCCATTTTTTTAGCTTATCTACTTTTTCTTTATCTACTTTCTTTTCTACTACTATAACAGATTTATCTTCATCCAATTGTTCCATCATATCTTCATAAGTTATATCAAATATTTCAGACATACCTTTAGCAATAACATCATCTGGAACTTTTTTATTGTTTGAATAAGATAACATACCTGGATTTATTGATATAGTATCTACTGCAATTGATTGAGCTAATATCTCTCCTTTTGCATCATATATTGTTCCTCTATTAGGACTTATAATTTGATTTGACATTTGTCGGCTATAAGCTTTTTTACTTAGTTCTTCACCTTGTACAAATTGAATTATAATCAAATGTATAACAACGCATAAGAATAATACAGTAGCTCCCCATTTTACTATTTGAAGTCTAAATGCTGGATCATCAAATTTATTTTTTGGAGTCTTTTTTACCATTCTTCCTCCTTTATTGGAATATACTCAAAATAGCTTTAACTAATGCTATAACAACATCAACTAACGCTTTAACTATATAATTTTCATTATAGAAATTAATTAGTAATTGTCTTGTTGCTGGTATAAACCATATAATCATACAAGCAATAATAATTGAAAGAATACCTATAATAGTATTTTTTACTCTCTTCCATGTCCATGGTTCTTTTACTTGATATCCAAGTTTTCTTAAGTAATTATTATAAGCCTCATTGTATGCTTGATTATATTCTTCCTCTGCTTTTTGTGCTCTTTTTAAATTAGTTTTAAATTCTTTTTGCGCAGCTTTTCTTAATTTATTTTGTTCTTCTTTTGTTAAAACAACATCTTCCTCTTCCTCATATAATTTATGAGTTTCATTTGTTTCAACAATTTCATCTTTAGGTACTGAAGTATAAACTTGTGGTTTTACAACTTCTTGCTTAACTTCTTGTTTAACTTCTTGTTTCACTTCTTCCTTAGCTTCTATCTTTTCTTCAGTAGATGATACAGCAACATTTTTAATTAATTCTTCAGCTCTTTTTTGCGCTAAATCTTGATCATATTTTTTTCTTTTCTCATCATTTGATAATATTCCATAAGCTATCTTTAATTTATTTAATAAAAGCTCATTTTCTTTATTATCTTCCTCACTTAAATTTGGATCAATTCTATACTCATATACTAATTTTGTATATGCTTTTTCAATTTCTTCTTTAGAAGCATTTTCTTCAACTTCTAAAACATCATAAATAGTTACCATATTCTCACCTATTATTCAAAAAAATTATACTAAAATTATATCATTACGAATTTTCTATATCAATTATATATTGAAAAAATATGTAGCTTCTAAATCAGCTTCATGTACTAATAAAGCTACTGGATATTTCTTAAATGCTTGTCCTAATGTACCATAAGATTCTTTTGGTTCTGTAAATCCCATATGCCATCTTATAGCATATTTTTCTTCACTAGTTAATTTAATATATTCAGTAAGCATCATTACACTTTTTTCACCATGTCCATATGGAATTGTATCTTCTATTGTATAATAAGGTACTTTTTCCCATTCTCCAAATTCATTTTTTGCATTTCTATAGTCAACTTTATAAAAATTAACTTTACAAATATCATGTAATAATGCAATTAAAATTAAACTTTCTTCAGGTGTATTAATTTCTATTGGTGCATTTTGAACTTTTTGAACTAAAAGTTCATATACTTTCATACTATGTTCTAATAATCCACCTTCATAATTTCCATGATATTTTGTGCTCGCTGGAGCTTTAAAAAAATCAGTTTTTTCTATAAACTCTATTAATTTATCTATACCTTCACGTTCTGTACTTTTTAATAATTCTAAAAATTCTTCTTTCATATTTTACCTCTACACTATTTTTTACAATTTTATCATATATTAGTTAAATAAACTATATTTTCCCTAAGAAAAAAATAAAAAAAATATTATTAGGAAAACCTAATAATATTTCATTTAATCCTAAGCTTTTATTCACTTAATGTCTTTTGTTTATTACCCTTCTACTGGATTAGGTGCTTCAACTGGACAAACTCCTGTACATGTTCCACAAGAGATACATGTAGCTTCGTCAATAACATATTTATCACCATTTGGATTAATGCAAGCAACTGGGCAAGCACCAGCACAAGCTCCACATCCGATACATTTTTCATTGATTCTGTATGCCATTTTAAAACTCCTCCTTTCGTAATATATATCTATTTTATTTCTACTTTTATAGAACTATAATAGCCTTTTAGCAATTTTCTTAACTTGACGCATTACTTGTTTTTCGTCAATATTAATCATTTTTCTATTTTGCATAATTAATTTTCCATCTATCATTACTGATTCTACATCAGCACCATTTGATGAATAAACTAAATTATGACAAACATCATTTGCTGGACACATATGTGGTTTATCTGTTTTTATAAAAATAAGATCCGCTTTTTTACCTGGTTCTAATGTTCCTATTTGATCATCCAATCCAAGTACTTTTGCACCATCAATTGTAGCCATTTTTAAAATATCATATGCTGAAAATACATTTGATTCTGTTGCATTAACTTTTTGTAAATATGCAGCAGTTTTCATTTCTTCAAACATATCCATTGTTGTTGTGCTACCAATTCCATCTGTACCAAGACCAATAGTAATTCCATTAGCTCTTAATTTTGCAACATCACATATTCCTGAAGATAATTTACAATTACTAATTGGATTGTGTGATATACCACCTTTAATTGTCTTTAGAATTTCTATATCGCTATCAGATACATATATTCCATGAGCTAAAACAACAGGAACATCAAATGCGTTTAAGTCATTTAAATATTCTGTACTTCTTTTAGCATATCTAGATTGTATCTTAGTCTCCTCATCTATAGTTTCAGATAAGTGTATATGTAAGCCAGTTTTTAATTCTTTTGCAAGATCAACACATAATTGAATTGTATCTGGATTGCATGTATGTGGTGCATCTGCAGAAACAAATATTTTTATTTTGCTATTATCATCTTGATTATATTTTCTAGCATATTCTCTTGTCTTTTCTATCTTATCTTTGATTGCATCATCTTTAATACACCAAGCAACTACTGCTCTTAAACCTGTATCATTTATAGCTTCAACTGTCTTATTCATTCCAAAATACATGTCATTACAAGTTGTTGTTCCTGATTTAATCATTTCTAAGCAAGAAAGATAAGAATTCCAATATATGTCATCTGGTTGAAGTTTTTCTTCAACTGGAAATATTGCATCCTCTAGCCAATCCATCAATTTTTTATCTGTTTTATATCCTCTAAATATACTCATTGCAAGATGTGTATGTGTATTTACAAGTCCTGGCATAACAAGCATATTCTTAGCATTTATCTTTTCATCTACTTCGATGTCTTTATCTATCTCTTTATCTATTATCTCGATAATGTTATCGTTAATAAGTATTTCTTTTTTCTCGATATTAGCTGTATCTCCTACCATGTCTAATACGTAAGCATTTGTTATAAGTGTTTTCATCAATTGTTTCCCCTCAAGTTATCATGATTTATTCTTTTGTTTTCATATTCAATTTTAAAATTTTAATTAGACATTAAATATCATCTTGTGATGTATTATTTTTGTCTGCTCTTTCTAGTTTTTCTAGCTTTCTTAATTCTTCTAAGTCAGCATCATTTTCCGCAACAAGTCTGTCGTCATCATGTTCTACATCCTTGATAACAACAACATCTTTTGCTTCATGTTTCTTAAAATATACATCCTCGCCATCTTGATATTTAACTCTAACAACTTCTTTTAAAGTTTCAACTGCACAAACTTCTCCAGTCCCTTCTTGAGTTTTAACAATAGCACCTATTTTAGGTAAAATTTTTAATTTTTCTTCATAAACTTCTTGTTCATATTTTAGACAGCACATTAATCTTCCGCAGTTTCCAGAAATTTTAGATGGATTTAAAGAGATATTTTGCTCTTTTGCCATTTTAATAGAAACTGTTTCAAAATTTCCTAAAAATGTACAGCAACAAAGTTCTCTACCACAAACTCCATTTCCGCCACATCTTTTAACTTCATCTCTTACACCGATTTGTCTTAACTCTATTCTTGTTCTAAACACAGCTGCTAAATCTTTTACTAATTCTCTAAAGTCAATTCTTCCATCAGCAGTAAAATAGAAAATTAATTTTGTACCATCGTATTTATACTCAGCATCAATAAGCTTCATTGGAAGCTCATGTTTGCTTATTTTTTCTAAACATGTTTTAAAAGCGTCTTGTTCTTTTGCTTTATTTTCTTGACGCATTTTCTCATCTTTAGAAGTAGCAATTCTAATTACTTTTTTAAGAGGTTCAGTAACTTCATTATCTTCAACTTCTTTTCTGGCAATAACTACTTCACCATATTCCTCACCCATCGCTGTATCAACAATAACGTTCATACCTTTATCTAATTGTAAATTTTCCGGATCAAAATAATATATTTTTCCAGGTCTTTTGAATCTAACACCTGTTACTATTTTCATTTAATTCCTCCCAAATACTAAATATCATTATATCTAGACTCATATCAAAATTTCCATTAGCTCTTAATTTTTTTGCACATTCATTAACATGTTTTATACAATCTATATAATTACTGTTAATTTCAACGTTTGCAAACAAACAAACTGTAACGTGATCTAAAATATCAAAAATATTTTCTTTATCATACAATATTTTAGCATCTAAAATGATATCAATCAAATCTTTTTTTGCAAAATTTATAATTAATTTTTCTATCTGATCATAAAGTTCTTTATTTTCTTTAAGTTTTGCTGCTTTTCCAATACTTCCATCAAATGATTTTAATAAATTATTTGAAATTTCAGTATATCCTAAAACATTTTTTGAATAGTCTAATAATTCATTATTTTCTATCTTCTTAAATTTAACACTCATACATCTTGATTTAATAGTATTTAATATTAAATTATCATTTGAAGATATCATAATAATTACTACAAATTCTGGTGGCTCTTCTAATGTTTTTAACAAACAGTTTTGAGCCTCATCAGTCATTTT